>DASTBJ010000114.1:0-16898 GCA_035712125.1 Terriglobia bacterium | reverse complement strand
GGCACTATCGAGATGCACGGCAAGGGAACGTTCTTCGATCCCAGACTCGATAATGCAGCCCAATTCCCTATCGCCGCCGCCAACGGTTTCGGGCATATCAGAACACCGTCCAATGAAGACCGAATCACACCGAAACTGGCTGCACTCCACTTCTATCAGTTGTCGCTTCCCGTCCCGGTGCCGGTTCCAGGACAGGACTTCTCTCCTCAGGCCGCACAACGCGGAAGCGAGTTGTTCACGGGCAGGGCACGATGCCACGACTGTCACGTGAAGCCGTTGTTCACGGAGCCCGGTTGGAACCTGCACAAGCCCGGAGATATTGGAATCGACAGCTTCCAGGCCGATCGCTCGCCCGATAGGTCCTACAAAACGCAGAATCTGGCGGCCTTGTTCATTCGGGAAAACGGTCGGTACATGAATCCGGCCAACAAAGGGCGCTTCTACCATGATGGCCGGTTCGCCACACTCCTGGACGTCGTGAATCACTACGACATTTTCTTTCCGGATTTGAATCTCAGCCAGGGTGAAAAGCTCGACCTCGTGGAGTATCTCAAGTCGCTGCCGGAACCTGTTCCGACTCAACAGGGAAACCGAATGCTGATCAGCCGATAATAAAATCGGGACCAGAGGCGAGGAATCGGGGAAATCTGAAATTGGACGATCTCAGATTTCCCCCAATTTTCTGACACACCTTACTGCCCGCTGCTCGATGCAGCGCCAAGACGTTTCCCGTCCACCATCACTGCCGACGTGTTGCACTTGTTAGTGCCGTCTTTGGCTCGGCTGCCAGTCAGCGACACGATCATCCCTTCCTTCAGTGTGGAAACCGTCCAACCGTTTCGTTGGAGCGCGTTGGGACTCCCCATCTCACAGCCCCAGTTCACCAGTTTGCCGGACGCCTCCTCCTTCACATTCACCCAGAACCAGACGTGCGGGTTCGTCCACTCCACTTTCGTGACGACGCCAGACAGGCTCACCTGTTTGGTCCGGTCGAACTCCGCCTCAAATGAATGATGGGCTGACGCCGCAACGGCTGCCAGCAACAGGAGAATCAGGGGTTTCATCGAGCCACCTCCGCGCAAGACTGCGATTCTGTTGTCCCTGTCCGCAGGATGTCAAGCTTGTGCAATAATGCGGCGTCAACCCGAAATCAGGAGACTTCATGATCATTGACATCCATGCGCACGTGACTGCCCCGGACAGCCTTTACGTCTACAAGGCAGGCCTGCTTTCGCATCGCGGGGGCCACGGGCGCGGCGGCGTCAACGCCACGGACGAAGACATCATCAGGGCACTGAACTCTCCGGTGTTCGGCGGCTCTTCGCACCTGGACCAGCTGAAGGAAGCCGGCACCGACCTCCAAATCATTTCGCCGCGGCCGTATCAGATGATGCACAGCGAGAACCCGAAGCTCGTCGCCTGGTACACGGAAGAAACCAACAAGATCATTGCCCGCCAGACGAAGCTGTTTCCGAAAGTTTTTCGAGGTGTCTGCGGATTGCCGCAAAGTCCTGGGACCGGAATCAAAGAGGTCCTCCCTTACCTTGAAAAAATTGTGAAGGAGGATGGGTTTGTCGGGTGTCTGATCAATCCAGATCCAGGAGAAGGCAGCGGTCATCAAACACCTCCGCTGGGCGACCGCTATTGGTACCCGCTTTACGAGAAGCTGTGTGAACTCGACATCGTGGGCCACGTGCATTCCGCAGGTTGCCGGTCTGAACGTCTGACCTACTCGCTGCACTTCATCAATGAAGAAAGCATCGCGGTCGTTTCATTGCTCACGTCATCCGTCTTCAAGGACTTTCCGAAGCTGAAGATTGTTATGTCGCATGGCGGCGGTGCCATTCCCTATCAATATGCACGCTTTGAAGCGAGTGCCATCCGCCGGGGCATGGAGCGTTTCTCCGATCGCATGCGCAACCTCTACTACGACACGGTGCTTTATTCTGCGGATGCGCTCGCGCTACTTTTCAAGACGGTCGGACCGGACCGGTGCATGTTTGGCACGGAGCGCCCCGGTGTCGGAACGGTCATCGATCCCAAAACCGGCAAATGGCTCGACGAAACTCGCCACATCATCGAGGGCTTTGAATGGCTGAGCGTTGCCGAAAAGAAAATGATCTTTGAAGACACGGCGAAAAAGGTCTTCAAGCTCGACGCATAGGAGGACGAAGCATGATCCCGAGAATCAGCCTGGCTGCGCTGTTGATCCTGGCGCTTGCAGTGCCGATGGCCTTCACCCAGCAGGCAGGCCTTCAAAAGGTCAAAATCAACTATCCCGCAAGGAGCGGCGGTTCCTGGCCTCTATTCATCGCGAAGGAAGGCGGCTACTACCAGAAATACGGGCTGGATGTGGAACTGGTGTTCGGCGCCGGCAATATTGGCGTAGCCATGATCAGCAGCGGCGAGGCGGTCATGACAAACTCCTCCATGGAACAAGCGTTGCAGGCCAGTTCGCGGGCTCCTGGCGATCTGGTCTCGATGGGCAGCTTCCTCAATAAGGGTGTGTTCGCGCTGATGGCGGCGAAGAACATCAACTCGGTTAAGGACCTCAAGGGGAAACGAATTGCCGTCAGTCAGGTCGGCGACGCCGTCTACAACTACACCATCGCGTTCCTGACCAAGTCTGGAATCGGTGCGCGCGATGTGACCTGGGTACCTGTTGGCAATGATGCCCGCGCCCGCGAAGTCACTCTTGAAAGCAATCGTGCCGATGCGGCACTGCTGACGGCACCGTCGTATTTCCGGATGGAAGAGCGGGGTTTAAAAAACCTGGGGAATCTGGCCGACCAGAAGGATATCTACGCCTCCTCCGTCTACCTGTTTACGCGAAAGACTGTCGCCGCGAATCCCAAAATCCCCGAGTTAATTCTTCGCGCTCAGAGCGAAGCCATCAAGCGCTTCTATGATGATCGCGCTTTTGCCGTCAAAGCCTTCAGGGTTTACGACGACAAGACCGAGGTGAAGGATGTCGAACGCATCTACGACCTTTACGCGAAACGCCAGGCATTCGAGCGTGTTCCTTATGTTCTGGCAGAGGCCGTCAAATCGATCGTCGCGCAAGCTGCAGAGGAACAGGCCACACAGATGAAAGCCATCGACTTCAGGACCGTCGTTGACAACAGCGTCGTGGATCGGCTGGCGAAGGAAGGCTTTTTCGAGAAAACTTTCGGCGCCGGAGTGAAGTCCGAGCAGGAGAGCCGATCGAAACAGGCCATGAGGTGAGCGCGGCGGGATGAACAGTCCGATCAAGCTCCATATCGACCGCGTCTGCAAGCGGTACTGGTTCGAACGCGAGGCGAGGGAGATTCCGGCGCTGGTCGATGTAAGCCTCAGTGTTTCCGACGGCGAATTCGTTGCTGTGGTCGGCCCGAGCGGCTGCGGAAAAACTTCGCTGATGAATATCGTCGCCGGGCTTTTGAGCCACGACGAAGGAACGGTCTCTATTGACGGCAAGACGGTCACCGGCCCCGGCGTGGACCGGGCTGTCGTGTTTCAGCACTCCAGTCTGCTTCCGTGGCGGACGATTGTCGGCAATATCCGCTACGGCATGGAAATGCAGCGGCGCTTTGACGGCGCGACAATGCGTTCGCGAGCCGATCACTTCCTCAAACTCGTGGGCCTGAGCGGATTCGAGAACCATTACCCTTCCGAGTTGTCCGGCGGTATGCAACAGCGGGTCAACCTCGCCCGCGCCCTCGCTGCAGACCCCGTCGTCCTGCTCATGGATGAACCGTTTGCAGCACTCGACGCGCAAACGCGCGAGTTCATGCAGGCGGAGCTTCTGAAAATCTGGACTCAGGCAAAGAAAACGGTTCTGTTCATTACTCATCAGATCAACGAGGCAGTGTACCTCGCCGATCGTGTCATTGTGATGAGCGCCCGCCCGGGACGCGTGAAAGGGACATTCGATGTTCCGTTCAGCCGGCCGCGCGGCCTCGTTCTCAAGCGCGATCCGCGATTTCTTGAACTCGAAGACGCGATCTGGAAACTGATCGAAGAAGAAGCCGGAAGCCTCGGCATGATGTCGGGCAATTCCGAGACAGACGGTACAGGGGGCGCGCCGGTTCCCTATCCTGGTGGCGGCATGTACGGTGAGTACGTTCCTGAATCCACCCCGGCAGAGAAGAAGTCGTCACGATGATCCGACGGCAGTCCATTTACGAACGGCATGAGGGACTTATTCTCGGCGGCACCGCAGTCCTGCTGGTTCTCGCCGTGTGGGAGTATGTGTGGATCAAGGAGTGGATATCCCCACTCTTCTTCAGCGGGCCATCCGCAATTGCGAAACAGTTCTGGTACCTCCTGACCGAAGGCACGCTCTGGGAGGACATTCTGTTCAGCGGAAAAAACTTTATTGTTGGGCTGTCTCTGGCAGCGCTGTCAGGCGTCGTGCTCGGCGTCATTATCGGGTGGTATCGCCGGATTCGCCTGCTCTTCGATCCCTTCCTCAATGCACTGTATGCCACACCTCGTATCGCGATGGTCCCGATGATCATCATCTGGTTCGGTACAGGATGGGAATCGAAAGTCTTCGTCGTGTTCATCTCGTCGTTCTTTCCCATTCTTGTGAATACGGCTGCCGGCATCCGTTCGCTGGATCCTGACCTTCTTCGTGCGGCACGCGCGTTTTGCGCTTCGGACTGGCTGATCTTCAAGACGGTTGCCATTCCCGGTTCGGTTCCCTTCATTCTGACCGGAATCCGACAGGGAGTCTTTCTGGGCTTGATCGGCGTGGTGGTGGGAGAGATGTTCGGGGGAAGCCAGGGCGTGGGCTTCCTCGTCGCTTTTGGCGGACAAACGTTTCAAATGGATACAGTTTTTGTTGGCGTCATCCTCATAGCTATTGCCGGTATGCTCCTCACCTTCCTTACCGAGAGGCTTGAGCGCAGGTTTTCGCGCTGGCGCCCCGAAAGATAATTCCGTTTACAACTCTTAACGTCTCGTTCGCGGTTTCCCTGTCTAACTGTCCATGGAGGCCGCGATGAACCTTAACGAGATTCCAGACCGACGTCAGTTTCTGAAATGGATTGCCATTGGTGGTGCTGCCGGAACGTTCTTCAGTGTCCGCGGCGCCTTCGCTCAGGAACTCGTGCGGACGCCACGGCAGACGGAAGGACCTTACTACCCAAGGCAGCTTCCTCTCGACCAGGACAATGACCTGCTGGTCATCAACGACAGCATTACACCCGCCGTCGGGGAAATTGTGGAGATCAGCGGTCGCGTGCTCACGCCGTCAGGCAGTCCTGTGCGCAATGCGACCGTGGAGATCTGGCAGGCCGATAGCACCGGCGCGTATATCCATCCGCGAAGCAATGGATACGCCAGGCGGGATCTGAACTTTCAAGGATTCGGGCGTTTCGAGACCGCCTCCGATGGGGAGTATCGGTTCCGCACCATCAAGCCAGGGTTGTATACGGGCCGCACACGACACATTCACTTCAAGATAAGATCCGCCGGCCGTGAGGACCTGACGACGCAATGCTATTTCCAGGGTGAGCCGCAAAACGCGAATGACGGAGTGCTGCGGGGAATCCGTAACGAGCAGGAACGGAAGTCGGTGATTGTCGAGTTCACGCCGGTGGTGAGTTCGGTGCGCACCTCTGTCGGGCGGTTCGATATTGTGCTGGGTTAAGGCGGGAGAGAATCTGAAATTTTGAGATTGGACGAATCCTGCATTTCAAATCCGAAATTGGAAACCTCAGATTGGACCGTCTCGAGGAGAGCGTGAAGTCCAATTTGAGGTTTCCAATTTCGGATTTGAACTGCGGGATTCGTCCAATTTCAAAATTTCAGATTCTCCATCCCGTTCTCGGCCCCCTCGTCGCAGCCAGCGTCATGATCGGTACGACTCCAGCGCAGACTTTACATACTGGACGGATTCCGCCGACACCAACGGATAGTGAATCGACTTCGGTGACCGCACCCGCTTCCTTGCAATCGAGTCGCAGAAGATCAAATCGGCGGCCCGCGCCGCAGTGGGCTGCTCACTTCCCAGTTGAATTTCCCTCAGCTCATGCCGATTACCCAGCGCCGGCGCCAGAATGCTTCGTGCCACTTCCAGGAACAGACCACTGGCCGACACCACGGCAATTACCGAAGGCTTGTTCAACTGATGTATCGCCTTCAGGTGCTCGTCGGCCATCGCATAACGCACCGGCAGGACGGGCCGTTCCTTGGGAAAGAGGCCATTCACGAACCGGAACGCGTGATGTGGGGTTACCGCGAGAGCCCCGATCGCCAGTCCCGGGTTTGCCTGGAGATTCTCTCGCGAGCACCCTTCAACTACGCATTTCACCGCTTCCCGCAACTCCTCACGTATGAGGTCTCTCAATCCCTCGTCCTGTTCTACGACGAGCAAATGATCCGGTGGCTCCGAAAGCAGCCGCTCGCGGACGCGCTCGCGCAACTGTTGGAGCGAGTAGCCATTTTCGCGGGCCGTGGCGATTGTTCGGTTGATCAGATCGTCCAGTGTCATGGACTCGACATTCAGGTCCCGAGTCAGCACCACCAGCCGGCTTCCTCGACGGCGCTCCAGCCACTTTCGCTGCACGAGATCCTGGTACGCCTCGCTCACGGTGTTGTGATGCACCTTCAGCCGGCGCGCCAGTTCCCGAACGCTGGGTAGAAGCTCCCCGTCTCTCAAACGTTGGGTCGCGATCAGGAACATGATCTGCTCGGCCAGTTGCCGGCGGATCGGAACCTCGTTTGAGCTGTCAATGTGGATCTCCACGGTGCCGCCAATTCTAAACGGATGGGCCGTGACACTCCAGAAACTGTCACGGGCAACACCGCCTCAGTCCCGCCGAAGTCTTATCGTGTCGGACATGATCCGAAAGGAGCAGGATATGAGCTCACAAGTACTCGAGAGGACAGCTGAAGCCCCTAGCGCTGGTTGGAAACGCGGATTCTGGAGCATCTGGGCCACCCAGTTTCAGGAATCCTTCAGCGACCTCGCCTACAGATGGCTCGTCATTTCCTTTGTCACCCACATGGTGATGGACGCGGAGTCGACACGAGAATTTCTGAAGGCGCTGGCGGGGGTTCTTTTTGCCGCGCCGTTCGTCCTCTTCTCGCCCACCGGTGGCTTCCTCGCCGATCGCTTCAGCAAGCGTTCCGTGATCCTGGGCACAAAGTTTGCCGAAGTCCTGGTAATGGCCGTTGCGTTCGCAGGACTGGCGCTGGGCAATCTGCCCATCATGCTGTTGGCTCTGTTTCTGCGTGGGATTCAAAGTTCCTGCTATAGCCCCTCGAAGTTCGGAATGCTGCCCGAGGTCCTGCCCGCAAGCCTGCTTTCGTGGGGCAATGGTGTCATTGAGCTGGGCTCTTTTCTCGCCATCATCAGCGGGACGGTCGCGGGTACAACGCTGTATTCGCAGTTCTCGGATCAACTCGGCTATGCGGGACTTCTTCTGTTCGCCGTAACGCTGATAGGTGTCGTGATTTCCCTGACCCTGCCTCGAGTGCCGGCTGCAGGAGGAACCAAACCACTGCGTTTGAATCCAGTTGCGGGCCTGGCGTCGGAATGGAGATCGATGCGACAGGATCGCACTCTTTTTTTGGCGGTCCTCGGCATCACCTACTTCTTCATGCTGGCGACGCTCCTCCAACTCGCTGTGAATGACTACGGCCTGAACGTCCTCAATGTCGGTAGTAACAGGACAGGGTATTTGCTTGCGGCAATCGGAATCGGCATCGGTATCGGCAGCCTGGCTGCCGGATACCTTTCCGGCGGAAAGATTGAGTACGGGCTGGTGCCGATGGGCGCCGCGGGAATGACCCTCTTTTCGCTACTGTTTTCCCTGGCGCCCGGTTTCCTGGCGTCTTCCATCCTCATCGCCTCCCTTGGATTCGCCGGCGGATTCTTCGCGGTGCCGGTGATGGCGATTATTCAGCATCGTCCCGATGCCGCGAGAAAAGGCGGTGTGATCGCCGCGTCAAATCAGTTGTCCTTCATAGGAGTCGGAGTAGCCAGTCTCGTCTATGGCGCATTGACGGGGTTTCTGCATTTCTCGATACCCGCCGTGTTCGTCTTCGGCGGCATCATGACGCTCTTTGCCACGATCTACGCGATCCGGCTCATGCCGGATGCGCTGCTTCGACTGATCGTGTGGATCCTTGTCCACTCCGTCTATCGCATGCGCGTCCAGGGCGCCGAGAACATTCCGGCAAAAGGAGGCGCTCTTCTCGTTTCGAATCACCTGTCGTTGGTCGATGCCCTGCTTCTTGGCGGATCCACACAACGCCACGTCCGGTTCCTGATGTTCAAAGGCCTGTACGATCGCCGCATCATCGGCTTCTTTGCTCGAGCCGCGCGCGCCATCCCGATCTCTTCGGAGCAGCGTCCCAGGGATATGATCCGGTCCCTGCGAACAGCCAGCGAAGCGATCCGTCACGGAGAGGTCGTCTGCATCTTTGCCGAGGGACAGATGACGCGCATCGGCCAGCTTCTGCCCTTCCGTCGCGGATTCGAGCGCATTATGAAGAACGTCGATGCGCCGATCATTCCCGTACATCTCGACGGGATCTGGGGAAGTATTTTCACCTTCGAACGCGGACGTTTTATCTGGAAGGTTCCCAAACGTGCGCTGCATCCCATTACGGTGAGTTATGGAACGCCGCTGCCCTCGACGTCTACTGCTGTTCAGGTTCGCCAGGCCGTGCAGGAACTCCAGACCGAGGCATACGCCGAGCACGGACAACGTCTGAAGCCGCTGCCCTATGCCTTCATTGACAGTGCACGACGCCATCCGTTCCGCGTCGCCATGGCCGACGCGACTAAGCGTCTGCGACTCGGCGCGGCTCTGACGCGGACTGTCCTGCTCGCTCGAAAGCTCGAACCGGAATGGGCAGGGCAGGAAATGATCGGTATTCTTCTTCCGCCGTCGCTTGCGGGCGCCGTCGTGAATTTTGCCGCATTGTTGTGCGGGAAGATTCCCGTCAACCTGAATTACACCCTGTCCAGCGAAGGCATTGCCTCCTGCGCGCGTCAGTGCTCGATCCACGCCGTCATCACGTCAAAAGCGTTTCTCGAGCGGGTCAAGATTGATGTGCCCGCCAGGGCAATCCTGCTGGAGGATGTCGCAGCCCACATAGGGATCGGTGACAAAGTGAAAGCGCTTCTTTCGGCGTGGCTGTTGCCGGCATCCATGCTGGTTCGCCGAAGGGTTCAGCCTGACGATCTCGCAACGGTGATCTTCTCCAGCGGAAGCACCGGCGAACCCAAGGGCGTCATGCTGACCCACGACAACGTGACTTCCAACATCGCTCAGCTCGAACAGTGCATCGGCTTCGACCGACGAGATTGCCTTCTCGGCATTCTCCCGTTCTTCCACTCGTTCGGATTCACCGGGACCTTGATGCTGCCGTTGACGCGAGGGCTTCGCGTTGTCTTTCATCCCACTCCGTTCGATGCGCGAACCATCGGATCTCTCGTGCTCGAACACGGAGTGACGTTCCTGCTGGCGACACCCACATTCCTGCAGTCCTACATCAGAAGATGTGATCCAGGACAGTTCGGAAGCCTGAAGCTTGTCGTGGTGGGCGCAGAGAAACTGCAGGACCGGGTGGCGCAAGCGTTCGAAGACAAATTCGGCATTCGGCCGCTTGAAGCATATGGCTGCACGGAGTGCTCGCCCGCCGTCACCGTAAATACGCGGGATTTTCGCGCGCGAGGATTTCGCCAGGTTGGAGCAAAGCGCGGCAAGATCGGCCACGCGCTTCCGGGAGTGAGCATACGGATCGTCGATCCCGAAAGCATGGAGCCGCTCGCGATCGGCAAGCCCGGGCTTATGCTGGTCCGCGGACCGAACGTCATGAAGGGATACCTGGGACGTCCTGCGGAAACGGCAAAAGTAGTCCGTGACGGCTGGTATGTCACCGGGGATATCGCCACGATGGACGAGGACGGTTTCGTCGAGATTACCGATCGGCTCAGCCGCTTCAGCAAAATCGGCGGGGAAATGGTGCCGCACGTTCGCGTCGAGGAGAAGCTGCAGGAGCTGGTCAATGCGACCGAGCAGGTGTTTGTCGTGACGGGTGGCCCCGATGAAAAGAAGGGCGAGCGCTTGCTGGTGTTGCACACGCTGGACAGCGACCGGCTGAAAGACTGCCTGGATCGGTTGAACGAATCAGGGCTGCCGAATCTCTGGATGCCGCGCCCCGGCGCATTCTTCAAGGTGGATGGGATTCCGTATCTCGGAACGGGGAAACTCGATCTCCGGAAGGTGCGCGAGATGGCAATTGAGCGAGCGAATGCGTAGACGAGCGAAAGGGAAATCGGAAATCGGACGAACGGAAACCTCTAATCCGAAATTTCAAAATCTTAAATCGGACTTCACGCACGGCTGGCCCGGTCCAATTTAAGATTTCGAAATTTCGGATTTGAGCTTTTCGTTCGTCCGATTTCCGATTTCCCCTCTCCCGACCTCCAGGACCCGACCTCTTGCATTCGAGGAGCGGAGTCCCCTACCATCCATGAAGGGTGGCAAAGAGTCTGAAAACCCTGATCGTCGATAACTACGATTCCTTTACCTACAACCTCTACCAGCTTGTCGGCAAGATCACGGGCGTACCGCCAATCGTTGTGCGCAACGATGAACTGACCTGGGACCAGCTGCGCGAGCTCTCCCCCGACAACATCATTCTTTCCCCCGGACCCGGTCGTCCTGAGAACCCGCGCGACTTCGGCATCTGCCGGCGTATTCTGCTCGAATCCACCGTTCCCGTTTTCGGTGTGTGTCTTGGTCTTCAGGGCATGAGTCATGTCTTCGGAGGCAGGGTCGAGCCCGCACCTGAAGCGGTGCACGGCCGCTCGAGCGCAATCTTTCACGACGGCAGCTACCTTTTCGCAGGCATTCCCCAGGGGTTCGAAGCCGTCCGTTACCACTCATTGACCGTGCCACAGCCGGTGCCGGAGTGCCTCCGCGTGACCGCATGGACCAGCGACGACATCGTGATGGGTCTCGCGCATCGCGACCGGCCGCTGTTCGGCGTGCAGTTCCATCCGGAGTCGATCGGCACCGAGTACGGCGAGCAACTTCTGCGCAACTTCACAGGCACGACATCCCGCACATCCACCTCCGTCGCGGTCCCTGCGGGACGATCCGCGCCGCGCTCGGAGAACTGGAAAACCTCTTCGCGACGCCTGGCAGTCTATCCGTCGTCAGAAGATACATTCTCCATGCTTTTTGCCGACGCGTGCCCGGCCTTCTGGCTGGATTCAAGCGATGGAGAGTCGAGGCGATCCCGCTTCTCATTCATGGGTACGGGAACACTGATTCCCGATACTTCGGTCTTCGCATACCTGAAAGACGAACTGCGGGATCGCTACTGCCCTGCCCCCGAACTCCCTTTCGATTTCAACGGTGGCTTCGTCGGGTATCTCGGCTATGAGTTGAAAACCGAATGTGGCGCAACGGCAACGCACCAGTCTCCTTATCCGGACTCACGGATGATATTCGTCGATCGCTTTCTCGCATTCGATCACCACGAGCGGTGCGTCTATCTGGTCTACACGGGGACGGCTTCGGACCGTTCCGCCGCAGAAGCATGGCTGGACGCAATCGAGGTAAAACTCGCGGGTGGTGTGCCTGTTGCCGCGCCGCCTGTCATGACCCACGCCACGCCGACCGTGTTTCTCGAGCAGGACCGCGACCAGTACATTGCCAGTATCAACCGATGTCTGGAGGAAATCCGGAATGGGGAGAGCTATGAAATCTGCCTGACGAATCGGATTACCGCACAGATCGATGTCGATCCGCTTGCTTACTATCGCGTGTTGAGGCGGTTGAATCCCTCTCCGTATTCGGCGTTCCTGCGCTTCCCGGAAGTGTCGGTCGCATGTTCGTCACCCGAACGGTTTTTGAAGATCGATCGCGCGAGGAATGTGGAATCGCGGCCCATCAAGGGCACGGTGCGGCGCAGCTCCGACGCCGGCGAAGACGCCTGCCTGAGCGAGGGACTTCGAACGAGCGTCAAAACTCGATCAGAGAACCTGATGATTGTGGATCTGCTGCGGAACGACCTTGGCCGAGTATGCGAAATCGGCAGCGTGCATGTGCCACAGATGATGGAGGTGGAGTCGTATGCGAACGTGCATCAACTGGTGAGCACGGTCCGCGGGCGGCTTCGAAATGACGTTGCGGTGATGGACTGCATCCGTAGCGCCTTTCCCGGAGGATCGATGACGGGCGCGCCGAAAATCCGGACGATGGAGATCCTGGACCGGCTCGAGGGCTCGGCCCGCGGCGTCTACTCGGGCACGATCGGGTTCCTGGGGTTGAACGGGACAGCAGATCTGAACATCGTCATTCGGACGGCTATATTTAGCGGGGGCAAACTCTCAATCGGCGTCGGAGGCGCCATTGTGGCGCTCTCCGACCCGGAAGCGGAATTCGATGAAGCGGTGCTGAAAGGACAAAAGCTTCTGGAGGCGCTTAGCGCATCCCGAGCAGCGTCCGGCCCTCCGCCGAAATCTTCTCCGGACCCCACGGCGGATCCCACACCACCTGGACGTCGGCTTCCTTGACCCCGGGGATATCCAGCAGCTTGTTCTGCGCGTCGGCGGCAATGGATCCGCCCATGCCGCATCCCTGAGCGGTGAGCGTCATCTTCACGTCCACGCGCTTTCCCTGTTCGATTGGCGAGATCTCCAGGCCGTAGATCAGACCGAGATCGACAATGTTGACGGGAATCTCGGGATCGTAGCAGGTCTTCAGACGCTGCCAGACTTCCTTTTCGAGCTCTTCGCCTTCGAGCGGCACAGCGCTGACTTCCGCTTGAGCGCGAGGCTCCTTTCCGATCGCGTCGGCATCCTTATCGGCAAGCCTGAAGAGTCCCCCGTAGGTGGGGACCATCAGCGTATAACTTCCGCCCAGGGCCTGGGTGATCGCGACTTCGGTACCCTCGTTTAACGTGACCGAATGGCCCGCCGGAATCGCGACCACCTCAACGTCACGGGACAACGTAATGGCGTCGCTTCCTAGGTAATTCATGTGTTCTCCTATGTCCGATAAGTATACCCGCTTTTGGCGCGACTCAGGGGAGGCGGGATTTGCCGGGCCGCTTCCAACCCTGTTTTCAACCTGTGGTAGACTGCGGCGTTTCAGACCGCCTATTAACCGCACACACTCGGGAGGAATTTCATGGAAGGCTTGGAGGCTATTTTTCGGTGGTTGCACGTCTTCGCGGGGATCATCTGGATCGGGCACCTCTATTTCTTTAACTGGGTCAACGGACCATTACAGACGAAGCTCGACGGCCCGACGAAGAAGGCAGTCGTTCCGGAGCTGATGCCCCGTGCGCTGTACTGGTTCCGCTGGGGCGCAGCGTGGACCTGGATTACGGGAATCCTGCTGCTGGCAATGGTGTACTACCACGGTAAACAGGCCTTTGCGGGCGGGACGGACTGGTCGGCTGGCGCCGGGATCATGATCCTGGTGACGTTCGTGGCGGTTTTCATTTACGACGCATTGTGGAAGAGCGGTCTGGCGAGCAATTTGAGAGCTGCGGTGATCACCTCGTATGTGCTGTTGGCGGTCATTATCGCGTTGTATGCGCACTTCGCTCAGTTCAGCTATCGCGGCGTTCTGATTCACGCCGGTGTTCTGTTAGGCAGCACCATGGCCTTTAACGTGTGGTTCCGAATCTGGCCCTCGCAGCAGAAAATCATCCGCGCGGTAAAGGACGGCGCTGCGCCCGACGCGAATATCGTGAAGCTTGCGGGTTTGAGGTCGCGTCACAACACCTACATGTCGGTTCCGCTGGTCTGGACGATGATCGGACAGCACACGACGTTTTTCTCGGGCGGCAATCTTGGAATCCCGAGCCAGTATTTCTACATTTCGCTGCTGCTGATCATCATCATCGGCTGGCATCTCGTGTTTCAGTGCTACAAAAAGTCCGGCAAGGTTCAGGGCTTCTAAAGAAATTGGGGACAGACACTAATTCGCGATGCGAAGTAGTGTCTGTCCCCAATTTCTTACCGCGCGGCAATCACGAGCGGAGTTCTTAGCGTAAATTCCAGCTTCGTTTCCGCCGGAATATTCAGCTTCTCACCTTTGGTCAGCACCTGACTTGCGGTCCCGGCTCCGGCTCCAACGCCGGCGCCAATCGCGGCACCTTTGCCGCCGCCGGCAATGGCGCCGATGATCGCGCCCACACCGGCACCGATGCCAGCCCGCTGGACGGTCTGCCCGGTCCGGCTCTTGCCCGCTTCGCTGTATTCAGAGGTGCTCAAAGCATACGGGATGCCGTTGATATAAATCTGAGTCAACTCGAGCCCAAGTTCGGCGGCGCCGGCAATACGTCCCGCGTCATTGGCGGTGGTAATGCGGCCGCGAACATCGGCGCCCCGTGGAGCGACTTCGATGCCGTCCACGAGCAGCGGTTCGTCAAGAATCGCGACAAAGGCAGAGCCGGCCTTGCTGGTCTCGCTGTTTATCGCGTCGACCAACTGAATGATCAGCTTGGATCCCGTCGGAACGCTGTACCCCGTATTTGCTGCCGTTGACGAAGTCGGGTGAGTGGGAAGGCGTTCGGATGCCGGCCGCAGTTGCGGCGTTGAAGAAGTGTCTGACGCTGCGGCAGGCGGTGTCGTGTTCGTCGATGCGGTGTTCGCGGCAGGTGCCGGGTTCCCGGCCGGCGGCGGTACGGCAACGGGCGCCGCAGCAGCAGCAGCGGGCGGCGTCAGCGGAACAGGCGCGGATTCAAAGAACACCTGTTGAACCTTCAGAATGTCGTAGTCCTTGATAGCCCCATCGTTGCCGCGGAATTTTACGACTCGAGCAGACCCACCTTCGAAATAGCCCGAAATCCTCGTTCCATCCGTCAAAACCAACGTGTCTGCGAACGCAGCAATGGCGACAATCGCCATGACCGTGACGGCCATCATCAGCCGACCCAGTTTCTTCATTGTGTCCTCCTCACACAGTAGTCCGGCATTGTTAGACCCACTGCAGCCGGAATATGAAGCGCTAAAAGTATTTATCCTCGGCGAGCCAGAGCAGGTCCGTTCCAGAATGCTTTGACAGTTGGCAAGGGATGTTAGATTAATGGGGTCGTTCAGCGCCCGTAGCTCAGCTGGATAGAGCATCTGCCTTCTAAGCAGGGGGTCGCACGTTCGAGTCGTGCCGGGCGTATGGATTCCAAACAGTTTTTAGGCCGGGAGGAATCCCGACTTTTCGCTTGGGTGCGGATAGGGTGCGGAATTCTTCATCTGAAACAAGATCGCTAGACGCGTGACGCGTCTAGCGGGAGGATTTCAGTGAAAAACGTTGCTGTTGGTCTCGTTATGGTGATGGCTTTGACAACGGGGTGCTTGGCGCAGGATCAGACCCCAGGAGCCATCGTCCTGCTTTCGGGTTACAAGCACCAAAAGATTCAGGGCACCGACAGCTTCCCGGGACGCATAAGGAAAGACAACGGTCTCGAAATCGAATATGACATCGGGGGATTGACTGGAAACTTTGCTGAGCAGATCCTGAGTCGGACGTCGGGCAAGAAGCCCGCCTGGAGCAAGGAACAGACCATGCGAGGAATGCGCGTAGTGACCGTGCTGACAACCGACCGATGGCTCATCGTCACGTTCTCTTCGCTCCCGCCTGGACTGGGGAGAAGCAGCCAAGGAGTCTGGGCTCTACCGGCGAATTTCTCAGCCAAGGTCAACAGCGATGAAGACATTGCAGACATGCTCTCTATGATCATGACCTACAGCCCTGCATCGCAATGACCCGCGGCGAGATTCGACACTAGTTCATTACGAGAATTGAACCGTCCAAGACTGACCAATTCACTGCTCAATTTTTCCCGAATAGGATGAAACCAGCCGGACTGAGACGGACCAGCACCACGAAGAACCAGTCAGATGGGTGGACCTGACTTCTAAGCAGAAAGTCACACGTTCAACTCGTGTCGGGCGTATTTTAACTAGGAAAGCAGGAATGCGATGCCACGAACGCTGATGGCCTGAGGTGCTAAGAAAACTGTGTGACCCCGCAGAGCGAGTTGGAACATACTCGCGCTGCAAGGAGGTCACGCGATGAAAAGCACGATATGGGCCCTGCTGGTTAGCACTTTCATCAGTACGGTCGCTCTGGCGCAGCAAATTTCTTATGACGATCGTCACCGCATCAGCGTCACAGGCGAGTCGCTGATCAATGTGGCTCCCGATCGCATCATTGTCACCTTCGGTGTGGATACGCGGGATTTGGTTCTGGCGGCAGCGAAACAGCAAAACGACACGATCATGAAGAAGGCCTTGGCGGCGATTAAGGCCATGAACATTCCTGACCGCGATATTCAGACAGACAAGATCTCCATCGAACAGCGTTTCGACACCAATGGCCGAGGCGGGCAGGTGTTCGCCGGATATACGGTTCGCAACATGTTCGTGGTAACCCTCAGCGATCCGTTAAAAGTGGAGACTCTGATCTCCAACGCCCTTGACGCGGGCGTCAACTATCTTCTGAACGTCGAGTTTCAGACCACTGATCTAAAGAGGTACCGCGAGCAGGCGCGCGAACTCGCGGTACGGGCGGCCAAAGAAAAGGCCGACAAGATGGCGGTCGCGCTTGGCGAGAGTGTCGGTCAGGCGATACAAATTAACGAGGACTCCCGTTATACGCCCGTTTCGTACTACTCCAGTTGGTCCGGCGGATCGTGGGGGAGCAGCAACCGCAATAACACAGGGATGAGTCAAAACTCTGTGGGCGTCAGCGGCGGCGAGGCGGTCGACACCATCGCGCTCGGTAAGGTTGGCGTGCGTGCCAGCGTGAGCGTCGTGTTTGAATTGAACCGCCGGTGAAGCGCGAGCGATAGCGCTCCTCCACGGTAATCAGCAGCCCAGGAGGCCGCAATCAGAGTTCTGTTCATTCGAAGCCGCATCGAATACGTGTGCG
>DASTBJ010000113.1:0-11544 GCA_035712125.1 Terriglobia bacterium | reverse complement strand
TGACCATGGCGGTCAAATCCGTTTTCCTTGATAGCTATGGTCTTACTGTTCGTGACATTGAAGCTTATCTTTCAGCAGCCCTGGATCGCGGTGGCGACTATGCCGATCTTTTCTTCGAACTCCGGATCAACCACTCGATCTCGCTGGAAGAACAGCTCGTCAAGACAGCAACAAAGGCGATAAACCTCGGAGTTGGGGTCCGAGTTCTCGCCGGCGATAAGACAGGCTACGCTTATTCCGAGAATTTGGACCAACAAGAGATCCTGAAAGCCGCGAGAACGGCTGCGTTTATTGCGTCTTCTTCATCTATTGGCGGCAAAATCGGACTTGCTGCGCCGTCGGTGCCGCAGCATGATCTCTATTCCATTTCGGTCATGCCTGCAGAACTCGCGATTGCGGATAAGATCGTCCTGCTGGAACAGGCCGATATCGCTGCCCGCTCGTATGACTCGAGAATCCGGCAGGTGCAGGCGTCGTACGTAGATGAGACGCGTCACATTCTGCTTGCATCCTCCGACGGACGATATGTCTGCGACGTCCAGCCGATGGTTCGAATGAATGTCGCCTGCGTCGCCGAAGAGAACGGTAACCGGCAGTGGGGACATCAGGGAGCGGGCGGACGGCGCACACTCGAGATTTTCAAAGAAGCGCTGGATCCGCGGTCCCTTGCCCGTGAAGCCGCGCGTCAAGGTGTTCTGTTACTTGGGGCAAGAGAAGCTCCGGCTGGATCGATGGAAGTCGTTCTGGGTCCTGGTTGGCCAGGAATCCTGCTTCATGAAGCTATTGGGCATGGCCTGGAAGCGGATTTCAATCGGAAGAAAACTTCCGCGTTCTCGGGACTGGTCGGCCAAAGGGTAGCGTCGGAACTTTGCACGGTCATCGATGATGGAACAATCCCTTTCAGGCGCGGGTCGTTAAACGTAGACGACGAAGGCACTCCAACTCGAGAGACGGTGCTGATTGACAAGGGCGTGCTAGCGGGGTATCTGCAGGATCGCCTGAGCTCAACGCTGATGGGTGTCCCCATGACGGGCAACGGCCGTCGCGAAGGCTACAGCCACATACCCATTCCGCGAATGACCAATACGTTCATGATGTCGGGTCAGTCATCTCCGGAAGACATTATACGTTCCGTAAAGAAGGGCCTCTATGCCACACACTTTGGCGGTGGCCAGGTGGATATTACCAGCGGGAAATTTGTATTTACTGCCAGCGAAGCATGGCTGATTGAAGATGGAAAAATTACGTCACCGGTAAAGGGCGCGAGTCTTATTGGTGACGGCCCTACCGTCCTGAAGCAGGTCAGCATGGTCGCGAACGATCTAAAACTTGATCAAGGCGTGGGTGTCTGTACTAAAGAGGGTCAGCATATCCCGGTAGGCGTCGGACTCCCGACAGTGAAGATTGATGAAATCACTGTTGGTGGCACGCGGAGATGGTAGAACCTCTGGAGCAGTTGGCCCGGCATGTTGTCGACCGGGCTCACAGGCGGGGCGCGACCGCTGCCGACGTATTAATACGCGAAGATGAAACGTTCGAGGTCATCGTTCGAAGAGGTGACGTCGAAAGACTGAAGGAAGCCGTCTCGAGGAACCTTCGGTTGAGAGTCTTTCTGGGAAACAGAACCGCTGCCTCCCAGACTTCGGACCTTTCCACGCGCCGCGTCGAGACCCTCGTCGATGAGACTATCGAGATGGCACGCCTTACATCCGAAGACGAAAGCAACGGTCTTCCTGACCCTGCGTCCTTTCCCTCAGAGATACCCGATCTACGTCTCGCAGACCCGGCCTGGAACGATCTCACGCCGGAACATCGAATCGATCTGGCTCGGCGGGCGGAAGCAGCGGCGTTCCAGACCAATTCTTTGATCACAAACTCCAAAGGCGCCACGTTTCAGTGTGAACGGTCTCGCACTGCCCTTGCTAACACGTTCGGTTTTACCGGGTCATACGAAGGAACCGTTGGGTATTTGGCAGCGATACCGATAGCCGAGACGCGAGGCGCCATGCAGCAGGATCACTGGCTGTCGATAACGCGCCATCGCGACGAGTTAGATTCGCCCGAAGATGTCGGGCGTATTGCGGCCGAGCGTGTGCTGCGACGGGTGGGCGCGCGAAAGGTCGGGACCTGTCAGGTTCCGGTGGTGTTCGATCCGATGGCTGCTCGTACCCTTATGAAGCATGTTTTCGATGGCGTTTCCGGGGATGCGATTTACCGAAAACGATCCTTCCTGGTAGATCGAGCGGGCGAAATAGTAGCCAGCGAGAAGGTGACGATCATGGATGATGCCCGGATGCCGGGGGGCCTGGGATCGAGCCCGTTTGACGACGAAGGCGTCGGGACACAATCCACAGCCGTTATTGAAAACGGAGTCTTGAAAAATTATCTGCACAGCGCCTATACAGGAAGGAAGCTCGGAGTTTGCCCCACCGGCAATGGTAGCCGGGCAGCAACCGGCCGGGTTGGAGTAGGCCCAACAAATTTTTACTTGAAGCCGGGAACGGAATCTCCCGAGGCGATCGTTGGAACCGTTCGGTCGGGTCTATACGTACTCGAATTGATTGGGCAGGGCGTGAACACGGTAAACGGGGATTACTCACGCGGAGTTACCGGTCTATGGATCGAGTCCGGGAGATTCGTTTACCCTGTTCACGAGGTCACTATTGCGGGCAATTTGCGCCAGATGTTGCAGGACATCGAGATGATCGGCAACGACGTTGTTTTTCATGGACCGGTCGCGGCGCCAACGATAAAGATCCGCAACATGACCCTAAGCGGAGAATGAAATGGACGCCGACATCAAACGCCCCGCGACAATCGCGCTGGGCCTCGCTCTGGTCGCAACGGTAGCCATCTTATTGGCCTGGAGCGTTTCGCCCAATGTCGCGCCTGCTGTCCCACCGGAGCTGACGGAAGTCAGAGACAAGGCAGAAATCCAAAAGCTTATCGAGATGAGCCATCTTGGCATTCTGACCAGCACGAATTACCTGGGGCATAGAATCTATACGGTGAGGGCAACTCTGAAGAATATTTCTGCCTCGCCGATCCGCCTGGTGGAAGTAAAGATGACGTTTCGAGACGAACAGAAAGGCACAATAAAGGAAGACTTGCGGCCGGCGTTCGAACCGAACCGGCCACCTCTGGAGCCAGGCACCGAATACCGATTCGAAATTCCGTTTGAGAATCCTCCGAAGACGTGGGACTACCACGTGCCCGACACCGAAGTTGTGCGAGTGGGCTACTGAACCCTAGCGCCCAAAAGCCAGGCGGGTAATCAAAAAGTCCGGAAGTTGAGCCGCCCGCATTCGCTCTTGTGTGGTTGTCAGTGCATATTCCGCGCGGTAGAACTCCAGCAGCGACTCATCTTCGTCCCAAATGAGAAAACTGGCGCGTGCATCACCGTCTCGTGGCTGGCCCACAGATCCGGGATTAACCAGAATTTTGTCCGCCGGGACGTGAAGACGAGCAGAGCCGTCGGCTTCGTATGAAGGTTGCCATCGAACCGTGCGAGTGAAGACACCAGGTTCATGAGTATGCCCGAAGAAGGTAATCGATGGACTCGAAAGCGCGAGATTCACGACAGCGTCATTTTGAGTGACGACGTATTCATCCTCATCCCTCGCGCTGCCATGAACAAGTCTGGCAGCCGTGGTGACGTCAAGCGGACCGACATGAAGTTTGGTGAGTCGCTCGATATGAGTCGACGACAGGTTTTCACGGGTCCATTCCACAGCTTTACGCGCTGCCGTGTTGAAATGGACCGGATCGTCGAGTCCGGCAACGACGCGATCGTGATTTCCGCGAATCGACGTGGTTTGAAGTTCTTCAAGTGTATCGATCACTTCGGCAGGATTTGGACCATAACCCACAAGGTCTCCGCAACAGAGAACCCGATCGTATCCGACATCTTTAGCCCGCCGTGTGCTCGCTTCAAGAGCTTCAATATTCGAATGGATGTCGCTAAGGACCAGATAACGCATAGTGTATGATTCAGAATCATATCAAAGTTGACGCAGAGGTATGGGTAAACGATGAAGCAACCATCCACATTAGGCGAGTTGTTGTCGAGCCCGCTGGGGAGCGAATCCTACCGAAATCGAACGATTAAGGATGAAATGCGTGAGAACCTTATCCGGAAGCTGCGGCATAAGGAGACCGTTTTCGGGGGAGTAAAAGGCTATGACGATAGTGTTATTCCTCAAATCGTCAATGCGATCCTATCTCGCCATAACATGATCCTGCTTGGACTGCGCGGGCAGGCGAAATCCAGGATTTTGCGGGAACTGACCGACCTTCTGGATGCGTCGATCCCCGCAGTAGCAGGATGTGAAATCAATGACAATCCGCTCGCTCCGATTTGCCGGCAGTGCCTCGATTTGATCGACCAGAAGGGCAGCGCCACCCCGATCGTATGGCACACAAGACACGAACGTTACGTGGAGAAGCTGGCGACGCCCGACGTGACCATCGCAGATATCATCGGGGATATCGATCCTATTAAGGCAGCCAGGGGCGGCCATGCGTTGGGAAGCGAACTTTCGATCCATTATGGGCTGCTGCCCCGCGCGAACCGCGGTATTTTCGCGATAAATGAACTTCCCGACCTCGCCGGCAAGATTCAAGTCGGCCTGTTCAATATCATGCAGGAGGGTGACGTCCAAATTAAGGGTTACCCCGTGCGTCTGCCGCTGGACGTGGTGCTGGTATTTTCGGCTAATCCGGAAGACTACACGGCTCGCGGCAAAATCGTGACCCCGCTGAAGGACCGGATTGGTTCTGAGATCAAGACGCATTATCCCGCCACCCTCGAACTTGGTGTGCAGATCACCGAACAGGAATCATGGACGAAGCGCGGTAGCGACGTGGTGATCCCGGATTTCGTGAGACAGATCGTCGAGGGCATCGCCTTTAGAGCGCGCGCGGACCAGCGCATCGACAAGAGATCCGGGGTGAGCCAGCGGCTGCCTATTTCATGTCTTGAGAACGTGGTCAGCAATGCAGAACGGCGCGCGATTCTGTCAGGGGATCCCGAACCTGTTGCGCGAGTCCTCGACATCTATGCGGCAATTCCGTCGATTACGGGAAAGATCGAACTCGAGTACGAAGGGGAACTGAAGGGCGCGGAAACGATAGCTCGCGACCTGATCAAGCAGGCAGTTCTGATGACCTTTCGGCAGGCCTATCCGGCAATAGATTTCAAGAGCGTCATTGAATTCTTCGAGATGGGAGGCAGCATCCCAATTGCCGAAACGGACTCTGTCAAAGTAACGCTTAGTCAACTCGCGCGCATTCCGACGCTGTTGGAGCGAACCCCGACTGCCGCCGATACTCTTCGTCTGGCTCTTTCGGAGTTCATCCTGGAAGGACTCTATGCAAGCGACAAGATCGGGCGATCTGAGGAACGCGGGTACATCGGCATCGAGCGCAAAACAGCACCGCAGGAGCTCTACCGCGATTACACAATCGAGCGGAGTCGTTCCAAGAAACCACTGAACTAGCCATGCCTATTACACGGTATACGAGATGGACTGGTTCGTTGCTCGACAGTCTGGACCTCGAGGATCTTCTTGACGAGCTTTCACAGTTTTTCCTTCAGAGCGGTTTCAACAGCGATCCGTGGGGCGACTCTTCATCCGATCTCCGGCAGAGCCTCCGGGAAGCGATTGCTGAGAAGCTTGTGGAGCTGGGTCACATCCCTCCGGAGATGCGTGACAACTGGGTGGAGAATCCCGAATCTGAGGAAGCCCGCAAGCTCGACGATCTCGTTAATGAGATTATTCGCCGCATGATCGACGATGGATGGCTTCGTACGGAACATCAGGAAACTCATTTGAGCGAGGGCGGAGACGGGCATGAGGATAACCCGGCGAATCATGACCGGTTCGAACTGACTTCCAAGGCTGTCGACTTCCTGGGCTTCCGTCAACTCCGACATCTGCTTGGTTCAGTGGGTCGCAGCAGTCTTGGCCGTCATGAGACAGCGCAGTTTTCGACTGGTGTGGAAGCCTATCAGGAGTCTAAGGAGTATGAATTCGGCGATACGATAAACCTTGATATCGCCGCAACGCTCACCCGCGCGATCAGCCGCGAAGGATTAACTCACCCGATAAAGCTTGAATATAGCGACGTGATGGTGCGACAGACGGAGTATGAGAGTTCCTGTTCAACGGTGCTGCTCCTCGACACCAGCCACAGCATGGTTCTCTATGGCGAAGATCGATTCACGCCTGCAAAACGTGTCGCACTGGCGCTGTCGCACCTTATACGGACACAATACCCCGGGGATTCGCTTCGTCTTGTACTATTTCACGACTCTGCGGAGGAAGTGCCGCTAAAGCAACTCGCCCGTGTGGTTGTTGGTCGCTATCACACGAACACTCGCGAAGGTTTGCGGCTTGCGCGACGCATTCTGATGGCCGAGAAGAAAGACATGAAGCAGATCATTATGATCACCGATGGCAAACCTTCTGCCATGACAATGCCGAACGGGCGTATTTATAAGAGCGCCTTTGGTCTTGACCCCATGATTCTTGATGAGACGTTCAAGGAAGTTGCGATTTGCAGAAAGGCGGGCATTCTGATCAACACATTCATGCTTGCGAGTGACCGATATCTGGTGGAATTCGTAAAGAAAGTGACGGAGATTTGTCGCGGCAAGGCGTACTTTACAACGACGTTGAACCTGGGCGAATACATACTTATGGACTATCTCCGCAAAAAGACACAGACCATCCACTAATTCGCAGTTTCTCCGACAACCAAGTTGCAACGTCAAGATCATGACGTCAACGTTGTTGAAAAAAGCTTCCCGCGTTTGCGGTTTTTAGGGTTTCTGTTCCGTGCTAATCCAGGCCGAGTCGCCCCTCCAGCCACCACTCTGTTAACTGTAACTTCAAGGAACAAAAGCTTAACGGACTCCTCTCTTTGCTCCACGTCCGGGTCGCGTCAAACCCGAGGTCCAGCTTTTTGAAACTGCGAATCGGCAGTGGCAGCTGTCTTGCTCATAAGCGCTCCCGTGAGACCGACGAACGGATCAGGACGATCAAACGGATGCTGTGCTGTGGCGCCAGGCACAGCGTCGGAAACGATGACCCCAAAAGAGCGCGAGGCATTGATTGTTGAAACGCTCCCACTGATCAGGCAGATCGCCCACAAGATGGCGATGCGCCTTCCGAGCACCCTGGAAACGCGTGATCTCGTGAATGCGGGAGTTCTCGGCCTGCTGGATGCTATCGACAAATACGAACCAGAACGCGGCGTGAAATTCAAAACATATGCGGAGGTTCGTATTCGGGGCGCAATCCTTGACAGTCTTCGATCGCTTGACTGGGCACCTCGTTCGTTGCGTAAGAAAGGCAGGGACCTCAGCCGCACTCATGCCGAACTGACCCAGAAGCTGGGAAGGCCTGCTACGGATGAAGAGGTTTCAGAAGCGCTGGGAGAGAGCCTCCAGGATTATTACGCCCTCGTCGATCAGCTGCACGGCCTGACGGTTGGTTCATTCGAACTTAACCAGGAGTACGACGACAAGGCCGAGGATCAGATAAACCACTATCCGGACGATGGCAGCAACGATCCTCATGTCCGTTTCCAAAGCAAAGAAATCACCAGGATTTTGAACCAGGCAATTCAGAGTCTTCCTGAACGTGAGCGTCTGGTCATGTCCCTCTATTACTACGAGGAGTTCACGATGAAACAGATCGGAGCTCTTCTTGGCGTAAACGAATCCCGTGTGTCTCAGATTCACACCAGCGCAACGCTGCGTCTTCGCGACTCCTGGAGTGCCTGAGTCAGGACTGATTATGGAAATATCGACTGAATCGACTATTCAATTCCAGGAAGGGCTCATTGGCTTTTATGACTGCAAGTCCTTTCGCCTGATCGCCCGTGAAGAAATCGCTCCATTTCGTTGGCTTCAGAGCACCGATCGGCCTGATATCGGGTTTCTGGTCATCGATCCCTCATTGGTGATTAGCGACTACAAGGCCGTTATCCCAAACAGGGAATGGGAGTCTCTGGGCGTTTTTAACCCCGACGCCGGAATGGTATTGGTGACGTGCATGGTCGCTGCGTCGAGCGGTGCCAGCACCGGTAATCTCCAGGCCCCCCTGCTGGTCAATTTTCAAAAGAGAGCAGGCAAACAGGTTATCCTGACGGAAACAGGTCTGACTTCGCGCCATCCCCTGCTATAGTTGTCCCAAGCCCTTGCTGCCGCCTACAGTCTCCTATATGATGCAGGCGAATTCAGGAGGTCTGAACCAGCAAGGACCAGCGGAGGGACCTGCAGCATGCTCGTTGTTACCCGCAAAAAAGATGAGAAGCTCATCATCGGAAATGAGATTGAGATCCAGGTTCTTCGGATCGGACGCGATAATGTTCGTCTCGGCATCAAAGCTCCCTCTCATATTTCCATTTATCGCTACGAAATATACGAAGCCATCAAGCAGGAGAACGTAAACGCGGTTCAGTCTCAGATCCCCGATAAGAGCGCAATGGAAACGCTGAAAGGCGTTTTTAGAGTCGAAACAAAAGAAGAGTAATCAGGCGTCCTCTCAGCCAGATCATCGTTGCAGCCATGAAGTGTGACATTTGCACCACCGACGACGGTGAGGGTATCCATTATCACGCCTTCATCGAGGGTAAGCATCACTGGGTCTGTGAAGCCTGCAAAGCGAAGCTGAAGATAGAGGCAGAACACACCGACGAGTAGGCCACGCCGGAGCGGCTTCACTTTTGCCGCACCAGAAAGCTGCGCAACTTCAACCCCGCTATCGCGTGAAACGGAAACTTGCCCATGGTGTAATGGCCACAGGGCAGCCATTCCTTACGCACGGGTATAGACAGACGCTCGAATTCATCATAGCCCTGCTGGGTGAGGTGTGCGGGGAAAGTCAGGTCGTAACGGCCCGAGAACATGAGCATCGGGCGTTGGTTCCCACTCAGCCTTCTTATGAAAGGCAGAGGACTGATGGGCTCCCACAAAACCCGCAGACGATCCAGCTCAATAGCGCTTTCCAGTGTCTTGCGGACATGGGCTGTCGAGAGTCCGTGCCAGACGACATCCGCGTAATAGCTGGAGACATGGATGAATACCCCCGTTGAGAATCGTTCGTCGTGAACAAACGTCAGGAAAGCGATGCACGAACCGATGCTTGTGCCAACCAGGCCGACCTTTCTGTAGCCTTGCTGAAACAACCAGTCGGCTGCGCGGCGCGCATCTGTGACGGCCTGCCGGGCCGCCGCGAGAGTTCTCCCCACGTTAGGCGAAACCAGATACTCCGCTCTTTCGAGGTTGGACGGCTTTCTCTGGTGGTGATACGGCATACTGAGCCGAAGCGCGCCGATACCGGACTGCTGTAGCATGCGGCAGAGTCCCACCTGACCGTCCCACTTGCAGTTCCATTGGGGCAAAACGACCACGGCGAAGTCCTTGGCCGCTTCAAAGAAACGACCGTACACCATATTGTTTGCCGCGTAGGGCGTTTCGACATAACTCGGGAATGTCAGAACATGACCATCGAACTGGTATTCGGACGTTGGCGTATAACCGTAAAATGCCCTGCTGTCGGCCAAAGCTTGTGTTGCGTATTCTTCCAGCGACCGTCCGGGGTCTGATGAAGGAGGAAGGCCGACATGTTCGAGCCCCCATTCAAAAGGCAATGCGCGACGGTTGTTGTCCCGGGCGTGGTGGGCGCGTTCGCGACTTTCGATAAAACGCTGAAGCATCAACCCGTTCTCACAGAGCCAGCACTAAAGCCTCTGCGGGGTGAAATGCTTTCCTGCCCGTTGCGTGCTCGACCTGCTGCCGGCAGGAAACTCCTGGAGCGACAACGATGGCTTCAGGCTGTCGTTCCACGGCGGGAAACAAACGCCGCCTGCCAATTGCCATCGAGATGTCGTAATGCTCTTTCTCGAAGCCGAACGATCCTGCCATGCCACAACAACCTGAGTCGATCTCTTCAACCACGTATGCAAGCGCCATGGTCTCCTTCAGAAACCGCGAGCCAATAAGTGCCTTTTCGTGGCAATGGCCGTGGATCAGTGCTGTGGCCGGTTGTTTCCTGAGATTCAGCTTCCAGCGACCTGCTGCTTTTTCCCGAACAATAAACTCCTCGAGCAAGAAGGACGCATTGGCCACAGCTTTCACCGCATGGCCCTTGAGCAAATCCGGATACTCGTCTCGAAACGTAAGGATGCAACTCGGCTCACAGCCGATAATGGAATAACCCTGTTCGACGAACAGCTGGAGTTTCGCGACATTGAATGCGGCGTTTGCACGAGCGGCCTCAGGTAGACCTTTGGAAATCATCGGCCTCCCGCAACATTGGCGCTCCGCGATCTCCACGTGGTAACCGGCAGCGTTGAGCAGCATCGTGGTCGCTTTGCCGACCTCGGGATAGTTGAAGTCGACAAAGGTATCGTGAAACAGCACAACCCTGCCGACAGGCTGTTCGAGTTTTGGCTGTTTGTGCTTCTTAAACCATGACTCAAAGGTCTGTGACGCTATGGGCGGCAGCCTCCGGCGGGCATCAATGCCGAGATATCGATCAAGGACCTTCCTCACCACGGGTTTGTCCATCACTGAATTTGCGAGTCCAGGCCAGACCGATGCCATTTTGGTGAGGGAATGAATCCGAGCAAAGATCTGCGACCGTAATGGTGTGCCATTCGCCTCGTTGTAATGGGCCAAAAACTCGTATTTGAGTTTGGCCATGTCCACGTTCGACGGGCATTCGGCCTTGCACCCCTTGCACTCCAGGCACAGATCCAGTGCGTCATGCAGAGCTTTTCCGGTGAACTCCTCCTGAGGGTCGACTTTCCCTGACAGGATCTCGCGCATGTAGTTTGCTCTGCCTCGGGTGGAGTGCTCGTCCTCCATCGTAACCATGTAAGAAGGGCACATCGTACCCTCGTTTTTCTTCCGGCACACGCCTGCGCCGTTACAGAGTTCTACAGCGGTGGCGAATCCTCCTTCACGCGAGAAGTCATAATGGGTGTTGATAAAGATTGTGTTGTACTTCTCGCCGTAACGGAGGTTTTCCGTCATTGAGGGTGCGTTGACGATCTTTCCCGGGTTCATCCGTCCGTGTGGGTCAAAGGCACCCTTTACATCCTGGAACGCCCTATAGATCTCTTCGCCAAAGAGCTTTTCGTTGAGATGACTCCGGGCGAGTCCGTCTCCGTGTTCACCGCTCATCCCGCCGCCGAATTCGAGAACCAGATCCGCAATCTCCGTCGTCATATCTTTCATGACCTGAATATCGCGGCGGTCCTTGGTGTTGATCAACGGGCGGATGTGCAAACAGCCAACGCTGGCATGGCCGTAGTAGCCCGCTGTCGTGTCGTACTTATGAATTACCTCGCGGAAACGTACGAAGAAGTCTGACAACCTGGACGGATCAACGGCGCAGTCTTCCACAAAGGCAATCGGCTTTCGTTCGCCCTTCATTCCAAGCAGCAGTCCTAAGCCGGCCTTTCGCAGTTTCCAGATTCTGGTTTGTTCCGCGGCGTCCAGGGAACGAACATATGCATAGCCGAGCCGCT
>DASTBJ010000112.1:0-28236 GCA_035712125.1 Terriglobia bacterium | reverse complement strand
TATCCCCGGCGACGCTCGCAAGCCCGCCGAACCTGCCACCAGCACCCGCAAGAGGCGTCGGGTCAGGATCGTCCGAACTGTCAGGGCTGATGTCTTCGAACGTGTCTTGAGGTCCCGAGTTTGGCGTGTTCGGGAACGCGTGTGCCATGGGATCGTCGCTATTGGTTCGAAGGATTTCAATATAGGGGCCGTCTTCAATACTGACGCCCAGCCCCAGCGCCAATGTCCAACCGAGACTGAAAATGAGATTTCCTTCAAGGTCAAGGCTAAGACCGGGGAATCCAAGGTCGAAGTCAAAGTCCAACGGTGGTGTGTAGACCTGGCCAAGCAGGAAATTCCACTGAACAAAGTTTTGCGCGATCGGACCGGTCAGATTCTCCAGAATCGATACGATGTCATCGATGTGCGAGCGGTCACTCTCGGTTGCCGCAGTCGGATTTCCGGCAGGATCGAGATCCGTGGGATCCAGCAGCAACCCAAGGCCCGAAATAGATCCGCCATTGCCCGGACCCAGCAGGTCGAAGAGGAACGTCTGGACAATCTCGGGTCCGCTCTCCTGTGCCGTCTGAACCAGTTCCTTGAACGGCTGAACGACGTTTTTTCGGATGTCGCTGATGAACTCTGCGCCTTCGGACAACTTGTCGCCGATTAAGGGCAACTCGACGCCGAAAATCTCACCATCGAGGATGTCCTGTACGCCCGCCAGGAAAGCGTCGAAGGTATCGACGGCAAGTATCACGGTGTCGAACAGGCTGAACTGACTGAAGTCGACATTTAGAATATCGGGCGGTACATCCAGATCGGTCTGAAGATCCAGTTCATAATTCGGCGCGGGCCCAAGTACCAGCGTTGCTTCGAATTTGATGTCGCCCTTGAAGGTAGACTCCGTCGGGAAGAATACCGGGAGTGTGGCCTCCAGGCTGCCGTCAAAGCTCGGAGTGAATCCTGCACCAAGCGGGTCGGCGAGCAACGCGCTGAGAAGAATCTTGTCTGTAGCAGATCCACCTGCTTTCTCGAATCCACCATTGAGTTCGAAGTCGACGTCGCCACCTGTAATAAAGATGCCGAGGGGACCAAGAGCCGCGTTAAACGTCAGGTTGTCGGCCTTCGCGTCGAGTTCGGCGGATATACCGGTCTGGGTGTTATGCGTGAAGAGATAGATGTCCAGCGGATCGTCGAGGTCGACGCCGAAGGTCAGGAGCGCGGATAGCGATCCTGCAATGCTGAGGCCAGCAGATCCGATAATGCTGATTCCCGGAAGTTCATCGCCGAGGTCGAGGTCGACCGAAAGCGCCTTGGAGAATTCCTTGGATAGATTCAGCTTCACCTTCAGCAGATCTGTCGTGTTGCCGTCGCCGTCTCCGTTATCGAGCAGGCTCAGGCTGAACACATTCGATGTGGGTGACAGCCCGAAGGTCTCTCGTATCTTCTGCTCAACCTTCTGCACGGTGGCTGCGGGATTCTGAACGATTTCCGTCACTGCGGTCTCGAAGCGCGCCGCAATATCCACAAGTTCGTTGAAACTGACGCCGAGGAGCGGAATTTCTTCATTCAGGAAGGGGAGCGATGCGAACTCGTTGAGAAAGTCGGAAAGTCCCTCGAGGGCACCGATCAAATCAGTGAACTCGATCTCGGTGAAGTTGACGAGGTCGGCAAGGTTTGCATCACTGAAATCGACTTGAGCGTGAGCCAGCGTCGGCACGAATCCCTGTAAGCCGTGGTCGGTTCCACCACCCACAGAGGTGAGATTGATTGCTACTGGCGTCGATGCGGTGGCATTGGCCCGTGAAGTCGCCAGCTTGAAGTGGTTCGCGTCAACAGAAATAACGAAGTAGCGCCCGCCATCGAGCAGACCGCCGATATCGGTCCCCCCGTCACCATTCCGATAGATGACCTCCATACCGTGCGCAAGACCGTGGGCATTCTTGGTAATCGTATCCGTGTCAATGTCCACGTCTGCTGACGAAAACGTCACATCCTTCGGAGATGTGAAGGGGTTCCCAAAGTTATCAAGCTTGAACTTGATCAAGGCTCCGGCATTGAGATCGATAGTATCTGCCGGTAGTCCGCCCTGAAGCGTAGTAACAAAGCTAAGGGTGCCAAAGTCCGGTGAAGACGTGGTTACAGTCGGATACGAGACCAGGGTTGCCAGATCGAAGACATCGACGTCGCCGTCGTTATCCTGATCCTTCGACATCGCATCCAACAACTGAGCCAGCTGAACCTTCGCCGTAGAACTGGTGTTTTGGAGACCCATCTTGAAGGTTCCGGACAGCGTTCCGGATCCCTCCAACTCAATACCCACGAAACCAAAGTTAGCCTCCAGTGAAAGGAGACTCTCGAGACGCTGAGTGCCGGTTCCGGCACCGTTGAGATCGATGGCAGAGTTCGCCAGAGCGTCCTCTTTCGAACCCGCCAGTTTGATCGTGTTCGGATCATCCGGATCGACGACAATGACAAAGTAGGTTGTACCGTCACTAAGGTTTCCGATGCTCGTGCCGCCGCCGTTGCGATAGACCACGGGATCGCCTGTTTTGAAGTTGTTCTCGAAAATCTTGATCGTGTTGGCACCCAGATCGACGACATTGAAACCCGCTGCGTTGAATGTGGCTGCGCCTGCGACGATATCCGCACTCAGTATCGGCGTGGTCGGACTGACCTGTCGCAGGAAAAAGCGATTGGCGAGCTGCAACACGCCAATCCGCGTGCCGTCGATTTGACTATCGATGGACGGATGGCTGGCGTCGGTGTCTGCTCCGAAAATTCCCAGCGCCTGTGCAGCGTGAGAGCCGTTAACGGAGTCCACACGGAAGAGAGGAGGCGTTGGGATTGCCGTAGTTCTGTCAATCAGGGTCAAGCCCGAGGCTGTGCTGTTGATCTTGGCATCGATGGGCCCCGCACCGAGACCATCCGGGTCGATAGACGCCAGCACGTCGCCAATATCCGCATCAAAATCAAGGGTGATGCGATGGACGACACCATTCTTCGTGTAGATCAGAAGGTCTGCGGTGTCCGCGTCTGAAACGACGTCACCCGGCACTACTGCCGTTCCAGCGCGGTACATCTTTAGATCGGTGATGGCCGTGTTGTTGTGCGCCGCCTTGATCGTGAAGGCCGTGACACCGACACCCGATCCCGTGGATTTCGGTTTCAGTAGAATGCGATCGCCGTCATTGCTCACAAGCAATGGATTGTTGGCGACACTTCCAAAGGCGGCATCCAGCGCGCGCCGAACGTCCCCCGCCAGGTCCTGAATGGTTTGGTTCGTCAGCGTTTCGCTGGTCCTGACGGTTACAGTCTTGAACAGGCCGAGCGTATCTGATGTGCCGCCTGCCACAGAGACGAAAAATGTTGCATCGGAAGTAGGTCCGAAGAAGAACGGGGCATTCTTGATTGCCGTAACGCGTAACGACGCGTCGGCCGTTTGAGTGCCATCAAATAATCCCATCTGCGTCACAGACGGATCTGCGCTGTTGGGAGTCCTAACCTGGAAACTCAGAACTTCCTCGTGAATTGCACGGAAGCCGATCCGGAGATTCCCAGCCTCGAATGCCTGCACCTTACTGGCCAGGTCGGCGTCGGCGTTAATCTTGGTGTTGATGTCGGCAACGAGGTCCTCGAGAGAAGCGTTATTGGTGCTTGGACTGGCTGCATTGAACGTGTCGGCGACGGTGATTGTGATGTCCTTGAACGCGCCGCCGTTGATCTTGATGCTGAAATGCGCGTCAGCAGTCAGTTGGCCGAAGAAGTTTCTGGGGTCTGTTGGAGTCGTCAGCGGCGTTCCGAGATCATTCGGCGCAACGAGGAACACACCGCCAACTACGGGCGATCCGAAGCCGATCTCGCCCGCGGGACCGGCACTGCTGGAAACGCGCAACGACTTGATCGAAGTGTCGATACCAACCAGCATCAGGGTGTTGCCGCTACGGGCAGCGACGACCTTGCCATTCAGCGACGTTCCTGCCAGGCCTTCATTGATGTCGTTGACGAGATCCGTCAAGGTATTGTTGCCGCCCGTTGCCGTGGTACCGGTACTCTCGCTGTTCAGCGTGATGGATGCATCGGTGATATTGCTGTTGTTGATCTCGAAGTTGAGCGTGACATCAGCACTGACTTTCACACTGGTGGGTTCGACGCGCAGGATTATTGTCGTCGCCACAGTCGAAGCCAGGCCGATTTCAGAATAAGCCGTATCCGTAGGAGAAGCGGTGACGGCAAAACGCAAGACCGAAGCGTCTATTGCCTGCAACAGCACCCTGCCCAATAGCTCGACTGCCTGAATTTTTGAACCGATGCCCGCAGTCGCCAATGCACTATTGATATCTGCCAGCAGATGCGCCGTGGTGCTGTTGGTCGCTGTGTTGTTGGGGTGCAGCAACGTATGATTGGCGCCGGACCCGGCGCTCGTGAGATCTCTCGGTACGGGGGTAGCCGCCAAAGCGTTCGCTACAGTGTCCGCGAGCTGGATGGTGTTTACGCCCTTCCTTATGACGTAATAGGTGTTGCCATTCGTCAGATTGCCTATCGATGTGCCCCCGCCATCGTTGTAAACAACGGCGTCACCGGTGCGAAGTCCGTGGGCTGTAATCGTGATTATCTCCGTGCCCGTGTCGACTACCGGCGTAAAAGGCTGGGTACCGACACTGCTGTAGACCGTGACATTCACGAGTGGGTCGCTGTTTATGGCGATACTGAAATGAGCGTCATCCGAAAGTCTTCCGAACACGGGAAGTACATCGAAGGCTCCAGTGAAAGCGATCCCTTCCTCGATATCAGCGCCCAGGTTGCCGTTCAATTCTGCCAGTGTGGGGGCTGTTTCTGTGATCCTCCCGGGGCCCAGTTCCATTCCCAGGATCGCGTCAAAATGACCCGTAGCCTGAAGATGGACCTTCGACTCGGTCGCGATATCGCTGATCACATCTGGATCCATGTCGACATTTGCCGTGTAGTCAGCAGCGACATTGTCGGCTTCCAGGACATGGGTAAGGCTCAGCTGATAAGTCAGTTCCCTTGTATCTTTGTTGTATGCCGCAAAGTCCGAACCCGCCGCATCGCCGTCGGTGTTTACTGTCGGCTTCACGAGGATGCTCGTGTGGAACAGCTTGTCCAGGCGCGCACCTAACTCCTGGGCCGTACCGAAAGTCGTCACAAACGCCTCGGGATCGATTGCCGTGATCTTCCCCAACAGTTTGCCGATGTCGTCGATTTCGTCGTCGCTGTCTCTGTCTTCCACGAGCAAGGTGTCGTGGATCATGTCATCGAACGCCAACAGGTTTCCCAGAACGGCCTGAGCAAACGGAATGCTGAACTTACCCAGCATGTCCGTATTTCGCATCTTGGCCAGCCAGGTCTCCAACTGCTGAATCATTCCGATGGCTTCGCCGGGACCTACGGCGTTGAAATGGAGATACTGAAGGAAGTTGCTTCCGTCCGCATCGATCAGGATTCCCGCCTCATCTTTCAGCGGAAGAGCCAGTCTGTAGACGTTCGATGCGTCGAGCGACAGACTCGAGTTGGTGAAGTTGAACGGCTGCTCGTCTACCTTGATAGCCGGGTTGCCCGTCGGATCGAAATCCAACCCTTGGCGCACCTCGAGGGGCATGAGGATGTTGATTACATCATTGCTCGTGTTCTTGCTTGCAACAAGGAACTCGAGGAAGGAGGGGTGCGCCAGTTCCGTCGCCGTGATTTCGAATTTCGCATCGAGTTTGAGTGTACGGGTGACTTCGAGCGAGAGGGAGCCGTGCGATATGGTAATGAGGCCGAGCCCGTGACTCGCGCTGACACCTACAAGGCCTGCCGCACCGAATGCCGCATTAAGATCGGCAACCAGTCCGTCGAGTGATAGTTCGTTGTCATCGCTATCTCCGTCTATCCCGTTCTCATTGTCACCCACGGGTGTGGTGTTGACGGTTACCAACTTGGGAATCGCTCCGCCTACTGAAAGCAGAAACTTTATTTGAATCGGACTTGTACTCCCCAGAATCGACGGCCCACTCAGTGCGAGAAGACTCCCCCCGTTGTCAAAGAGTTCGTTGCCCGTATAGCCAAGCGGCGTTATGTCCAGCGAGGCCGGGAGTGAGAGGGTAAGTTGATTGCTACCGTTTAGACCCGCAGTAACAAGGCCTCCTCCCAATGACGCAGCGTTCAAGGCTGTCTGAACATCTATTCGGAGATCAATGGCGTCGTCATTCTCCGTCGTGCTGACACTGGTCACAGTGACAGGTGTACGCGGCGAGTTAAGATTAGTTCCGATGGTGAGATCAAAGAAAACGTCCTGAGGAAACACAAACGGTGTGCCGGGATCATTAGGGATGTCCTCGTTGGCCGTCAGCGTGCCGACCGAAGGCCCGGCAGGAAGTGTCGTGAAACCCAGATGAGCGGGACTACTCGGATCCGTGACGCGGATTTCCCAACCCATATGCAAATTGAACTTGCTGGCGCTGTTCGGGCCCGGCACTTGAGTGCCCAGAAACCCGATGTTCGTGATCAATCCATTGAGAGTCTCTCCACCCGCCCCGGACACGTTATCGTCCACAGCCACGGTGATGACATTCGGGACTGCAAAGCGGAAGCCGGACGCAGGCGAATGATCTACTGTAAAGCTGAACGGCATGACAATGCTGCCGATGAGTTCGACAGTTCGAGATCCCGGAGGCACATCCGCGAGTCCTGGATTAACAAGCTCATTGCCTGCGGTGTTCGGATCATCGGGGGTGCCGGCTGTGTAGACCTTTTCGGGAAATAGGATTTCGTTCGTGTCCGCGTTGAGACCAAGGTCGACCAGGAACTGGTCCCGGACCTTGAGGTTCATCGTGAACGAGTAAGCGAAATGACTCGAGTCCGTATTGTTGGATACCGCTGTGAGGTCGAGATCGATCAGGGAACTGATCGAAGAGGGCTCAGCCAAACCTGCGAGGAAGTTGTCGAATAAGCCTTTGAGGGTGTCGGCATCAATACCCGTGCCAGTGGGAAAGTCCTGCAGATAATCGCCAATTGCTCCGACCACCAACACCTTGTACATCTCGCGGAAATCGACAATGTTATCCGCGGTGCTTCCGCTATTCAGGTCCATCGCGGCCAGCGCTTGCTCTATAGAAGGCGTGTAGGAAATCTCAGTTGGGCCAATAAAAGTAGTTTTTTGGCCGCTGACATACCTGTAAATATCCACCACATCTGCGAGATTCACGGAGATCGGTGTGCCGAATGGCGGATTCAGTGAACTGATTGTTTCGAAGCCGTCGCCATCTGCACTTGCATCGCGATTCACATTCAACGACAACACATCAGTCACGATCGGCACGTGTAGATCTTTGTCGTTCACCTTGCCGTTTGGAGTGAGATTCAGCGTGTCCGCTCCACGAACGTCATGCGTGAATTGAAGGACACCAGGGATCGGCGTGTTGAATTGGGGATCATTCGAAATGACCCCTAACAATGTATCGCCGGAATTCATCAGCCCCGTTGTCACGGCACCTGTAATGCCGGGAATCAGACCATCGGCATTCAGGAGTACCCTCGACTCGATGGGTTCGAGCTGAAACGGTTTGTGCGCCGGTTGGGTCGTGGACTTTTTCGAGCGACGCCCTTTTTGTGGATTGGAATTTCTGAAGTGGTTTTTGAGCCAGCGGAGGTCTCTTCCCATATCGTTACTCCTTTAACTCGGGAAACAACCCCAGCCCAGCGTCGATGACCAAACAAACGCAGCACCGAATGCAGTCTCCCAAACACGAACCGCAGAAGAAACGCGATCTGTGTTCATTGGACCTTCTCTGAAAGTCCATAGAGGCACAGAGGACGTGATTATTTGGAAACGCTCATCGTACGAAGAAAAGGAAGAACTTTTTTAGTGCATTTAGACGGCGGTAGGCAAGCGAAAAGTTAAAGACAAACATGTGAACAGCACTGTACTTGGGCGACGCTCAATCTCTACGTGGCGGGGCTTGCTCCACCGGGGTCCTCACTGGGGCGGGGACGCCGGCACTCCGGATAACTTCATTGACGCGGTCGACGATCTTCTGCGCGTCGGCAACCTTACCTCGCGTGCAATCGGCGCCAATCTGGCGAACAGCGTTCGATTTTTTGCCAATTGTGATTTCCAGCATCACCGACTCTGACCGCAAGTCGCAAGTCCGATAATCCGGAGTCATTTCGAAAAACCTGGTGGACTTTATGAACTGAGCAAGTGTTTGTACCTCTTCCGGCCGGAGCTTGAGCACGCTTACGGTGGAACTCAGCGGACCAGGCTGCGTGTCCCCGTACTGCTTCGATTCAATCCGGACTGTCCCGTCGTTCACTATTGTCTTCGTGATCGACTGGCCGGTAATTCCAAAACCGGGAAGGTCCGTCATCTTTATGAATACGTTCTCAGACGCGTTGGACGCAGACTGACCCGTTCCCGAGTTGCGAACCTGCGCGTACGCGACCGTCCAGAGCGCGAGCAGAGCAGCCATTGCGGCGAAAGGCTTCAAATCGGTGCCACCTCACTAGACGGGGTTGCGATCTCGTGAAAAACAGGATTAATTTTCGAGGCTGGACTTCTGCGCAACCTCCGCCGGTCGTGGCGTTTCAATATTCAGCGTCCCGAACCGGTCCTCATGTTGCTTTACCAGGTTGCCCAGCAGGAGGGAAAGCCGCTTTGCGGCGTGGGGGCTCAGGATGATGCGATCCGTCAACTTGATGGTGACCTCCGGCTGCCCGGCATGCCAGGCCTGATTCACACCAAACATCAATACGACTTCCTCACGCGTGCTCATGGCATTGCACACATTGGCATAGGAACTCTTCATGTTCGAATCGTCCCATTTCACCTGTAAGCCCTGGGCGGGGTTCTTCGGTTGCTCTTTAGACATCGTCAATCTCCTTTATTAGACCTTTATTAGACCTTCAGAACATTTCCTCAACGCTACGTTAAGAGAGTCTAACGGACCCGTAGCTTCTTAGTCGTAGAACGAGTTCAGCGGAGACGCTGATCATACGCGTTTGACAGAGTTTTCCAAAGTCTTCATGGACCCTGGACAATACGCACCGTGTACGCCGCCTACAAAGAACTACGGCTTCTTGAAGTCGATCAGTTCCACTTCGAAGCTGAGAGTCGCGCCGGGCGGGATGTCACTCTGGCCGGCGTCGCCATAGGCAAGCGACGATGGGCACACAATCTGCGCCTTTTCGCCTTTCTTCATTCTTTGCACGGCTTCCCGCCAGCAGGGTACTACGCCGTTCAACGGGAACTCCGCGGGCTCGTTACGCTGAATTGAACTGTCGAACACGGTACCGTCGACGAGCTTGCCCTCGTAGTGGACCTTGACGATGTCCGTTGCCGCAGGACTCGCACCGCTGCCGACTTTAATCGTTCGTATGACGATGCCGGAGTCTGTCTTTGTTGCATTGTCTTGCTTCGCAACGTTGTCGGCGAACTCCTGGCCTTTCTTTTTCGCCTCATCAGCATTGGTGGACTGACGCTTCTGGGCGAGTCCGTCGATCAGCGGGCCGTAAGTTTCGAGCTCAACCTGCGGTTTGGCATTGTTCACGGCGTCGGTCAACCCCGCTTTGACGACCGCCAGTTCGTCCGGACTCAGCGCGAACGTCTTCACGTTTCGCCCAAGCAGAAGGCCGAGGGCATACAAGGTTTTGTGCTCCTCAGTTTCGAGCTTTGGTGCTTCCGAGGAGCTGGAACCTGGAGGGCTCTGCGTGCAGGCAAGTAGTGAACCGAGGCACAAAGCAACCGTGACGTAGCGGATAAGGTTCTTATTCATAGCCAGCCAGCATACCCCGACTGGCGAAACGTAACTGCGCGAATTCTGGATTAGAACGAGAGTTGGTACCCCGCCCGGCGCAGGGCATTGTGGGCTGATTCGATCGCGACAGGACTGTCCACGTAGTTTGCCACGGCAACGGCGCGTGCCGCCTGAAGTCGCGTAAGAATTTGTTCAGAGTCGAACCCCTGAAGGTTTTCGCACTCTGTGTACACCCCGCCTGGGCCTTCCTCTTTGGGATTGTGGGCTTTTAAAATCGCGCGAATTGCGGCGGCGATCGCCGGTGTTGGTGTGAGGACCAGCAGTGCCGCCAGCGCGCCATGATCGAGGCGAAGATTCGCGGCGAGCGGAAGGGCTTTGCCTCCACGAACTGCTTGAGCTGCGGGTAGCAGAATCTTTTCCTCCATGCTGATGTGTCGTAACAGGCCTTCGCGAAATTCCAGGTAGGATTTCGGCTCGATCTGCGCAGTACCGAGCGTCGCCCGATCGAGTAGTTGTTCGAGCCTCCTGTGATCCTTAGCGAGAAAGCGGTACACGTCGCCCGGCATAGACTTCAGATGGTAACTTCGTGTTGTACGGGCATGCAACGCCGCTCCTTCTGCCCGCCACGTATGGACGCAAGATAGAGTGGAGCGGCGCGGAAGAAGCGCTCGCTAAAACGTCAGTCGGGCCTGACCCTGGAAAACGCGAGAGCCGGTTTTCGCGTCGCCGGCAACGCCTGTTATCGTGCCGAAGTTTGTCGCGCCAAAGTTCGGGATCGCGGGCTGCGGATGGTTCAAGATATTCGTGGCATCCACGCGGATGGAAAGCTGCTTGGATTCCGTGATCCGGAACGTCTTCTGCAGATTGGCATCAAAGTTGAACTGCCCCCAGTATGCTAACGAGCGCGCGCCGAGCGTGCCGAACTCACCCGGGGCGGGATTGACCAGCATATTCACGACGGTTGACGCCGGATCGCCCGGCGTCAACTCGTAGGAACCCTGCGTACCGGCAGGAGCGCGAGCCGCCAGAGCGTTAAGGGTGCAGTTGCCCGCGAAGTTGTAGCCGCGACTGTCGACCTGGGCAACCTTCGCCCCGTCGCCGCACTGCGGATCGCGGACGCCGATGTACCGATCGAATCCATAGAACGTTCCCGTATTGTTTCCGGGCCCGTTCCACTCCACGTTCCCTTTCGGGATTTTCCAGAACTCGGTGACGTTGTAGCGGGCGTTCGCGTAGCGCATGGTGCCTGCGCCGGTGGCGCTCGCCGGGGAGCCGGTTGCCAGATTGAGAATGAAACCGGTTTGCCAGCCTTCGATCACACGGGCGACCCATCCGGAGGTGTTTCCAAAGAACAGCCTGTTGGGGCCGACCGGTAGTTCAAAGGTTCCATTCATCCGAAAACTGTGCGGCCCCTCCTGACCACGCTGGCGGTCGAGATCGCGCATCAGTGGGTCGGTAAATGGACCGGACAGTTGCATGGATTTCGCCCAGCTGTAAGTGGATTGAACGGAAAGGCCGGCCGTGGGCCGAAGAGTGAATTGCACCTGCAGCGCGTGGTAATTGCTTCGACCCAGCGTTGCATTGTAGGTCGCGTTGGTCAGTTGCGGATTGGTGGCCAGGTAGTCTTCCGAGAAACATCGTGTCGGAATATTGGTCGGGGATCCGGCAACACTGGAGTTGTACAGACCATTCGCAATTCGATCGCACCCATTTCGGAGCGTTCGCTGCGAGAGAGTCGTGATGCCGGAAGGCAGCGTTGTGCCTCCGGTCACCCCATAGTAGCCCCCCTGCTGTGCATTGACCGCCAGGAAGGCGTTCACGAGCGAGACATAGTTACCGTTGGCGAGCGCCTGCTGGACGGTCGGCTGTCCACCACCGAGCGATGTCGAACTTCGGCGCAGGTGTTCCGAGCCTCGCTCTCGGATCGTATTCGCTCCGCAATAACCATCCGCGGCTGTTCCCGGCGAAGCAGAACACGTGCCGATGGGACCGTAACCCGCCGCTGTCACGAGGTCCAGTCCTGCCAGCATGTGGTCGAACAGTTCGACGTTTTCACCCCTGCGCGTCCGTTCGAGAGCATCGAACAGTTCAGGGTTGTAGAAAACTGTCGATGTATTCAGATTCAGGTTGCTGGCCTGTTTTCGCGCCAGTGTCCCGATGTACCGCACATCGAGCGTCAGGTTTCGGCTCAGTGACCGCGTGACCGACAGCGTGAGATTCTGAGTGTACGGGGTGGCAAAGTTCGGGTCGTAGGACGCCACGGCCTGACTGCGGGCGTAAACAGGGATGGTCTGGCCAGGCGCTCTGACGGGCGTTACCGGTACAAGCGAAGCGACGTCGCCGATGACAACGGCACGGTTTCCCTGTGTGGTACCAATGATGCTCTGCGCCTCCGGGGAGTTGGCGTCGAGGCCTTGATACATGAACCCGCCTATAGCAGATGCCAGGGTGTTGTCGGGGATGTTCACGCGTGAAAACGTCACCTGGTAACCCCCGCGCACCGTCGTCTTACCTTCACCGAACCAGGGAACCTGCCATGAAAAACCCACCGCCGGCCCGAAATTGTTTCGGTCACGGGGAATAATCGTCTTGCTTGCGTTCGGCGAGTTGGGTCCGATGAACTCGATGTTCGTCATCAGGTTGGGATCGCAGTTGGAGACCGGTAGGCCTGGCTGCTGCACACCGGGGACACACTCGAGAAATGCCGTCCTGCCTGGAGCAAGCCGGGAAGCATTGTTTCCGTAACCGGTCAGGTAGAGATTTCCCGGCTGCAGCCAACTGTTGAACAACTGTGATCCTGCGCCCCTGGCGGCGCCAAACAATCCGTCACCCTGGTCGACGGTGGTAGACGTCAAGCCAGAGGTGATGTACGGCGGTGAGTAATATTCGTATCTCACCCCGAGGTTCAGCGTCATGTTGCGTGTCAGCTTGTAATCGTCTTTCGCGAATATGGCGAAATCCGAAGAGACGATTTTGCGAAAACGATTGCTCTGCGTCGTCGTGTCCTGCCACCCGGCCATGCCCAGCGCGACGTCGGTGGCGTTGTCAGCCCAATAGGGCATGATGATGCTGCCTACCGAGTCCGTCAGGACGTAAGACAGATCGCGCGCGAAGTTTCGAGCGTCCTGTGGAAACAGGTTGACGACTTGCGCCGGGTTTGTAGCGGAGGGAGTTCCGGTTGTGCCCAGGGAGCCGGAGTTGGCGGAACTCGCGAACGGGCTCTCGGTTGTCGATCCGCCCAGGTTGCCATAGGTCGCTGTGGGGTAAGGCATCAGCGAGAAACCGTCGGAACGGGGAAAACGAAAGTCACCGCCAAACTTGAACGCGTGCCGCCCGTGCGTCCAGCTCACCGTGTCCGCGACGTTGTATAGCGGGTTCGAGTAGGAAACCTGGGTTACGCCGGTGACGAGGCCACCTGAACAGGCGCTCTGGGCACAGGTTTCCATGACTCCCTGGTTAAAAATCATCGCACCGGTCGCCGGCGCCACGACAACCGGATAGATCTGACCGTTTCCAGATCGAGAAGGGCCTCCGCTCACCAGAAACGATTCGGCTTCGCTACGAGTGCTTTCGTGGGGGCTGAGCCACGCCGGAACGCTTGATGTCTTGTTGTAGTTCATCCCGAACCGCGCTTCATTGAGGACAACGGGACTCAATGTCGAAGTGGCGTTGATCGTTAACGTCTGTGGACGCCTGTAGGTGATACCGGACAACCCATCGGGCCAGTCGGCAACATTGTCTGCATTGTCGTCGAGCTGGTAGGTCCAACTCGCATTGACTCTGTGGTTGTTGGTGAAATTGTGGTCGATCTTGACGTTGATTTGTTTGCGATCGCTATACGCCTCAGAACCCGCGATGGATTCGTTGTTGTTATTCCCGTTACGTTTAAGCAGCCGCCGGAAGTTTGCATAATTCAGACCGTCGCCGTTGGCATCACTGTAGAAATCATTCGCGCGTGGCATCCGCGCCATGATCTTGCCGAAGTAACCCAGTTGCGCTTGCGCCGCGGAGGGTCGCTTGCTGTCCCAGATCGAGCCGACAGTGGGAAACATCGCAACGCCGGTATAGGACCGGCCGGCGCTGTCGGTCCCGGAGGGGCAATCCGCGGGACCGAAAGGCGAGCCGTCCAACTTGATCGCGCCGAACACGCTGAAACAAACCAGACGACCCGTATAAGGCTTCGGGCTCGAAGCGCTGCTGTCCGGCCAGAATTCCGGCCTTAGCGGATTTCCCGCAAAGTCCACGGAAGGTATCGTCGGATTGGCGGTCAGGTTCGGAAGCGTGGTGAAGTTTGCCGGGTCTGCGCTGTCTCCGACCCATCCCTCCCAGAACCGAAAGACGCCGTTCCTCGCAGAATCGGTCAATACACGATTCTCCTGGACCTGACGCGTGTTGGTGATCTGCTGGTCCCACAACGCAAAGAAGAAGGTCTTATTGCGAACGATTGGCCCGCCAAAGCTGAGCGTGTACTGATGCGTGTTTCTCCAGTCCGGCTCGGTCGGATTCCACTTGCCCGAAGAGTCGACATCGTTGTTTCGATTCCAGGTGTTGGCGTTCAACGCGGTGTTCTGAATGTTCCACACCGCAGTGCCGCTGAATCTGTTGGTGCCGGAGCGAGTTGTGATTTGAACCTGTGCGTTGCCGCGTCCGAGTTCGGCATCAACAGGAGAAAGGATGAGCCGGACTTCACCGATGAGATCCGGATTGAGCGTCGTGGTCGCCAGCAGGCTATAACCGCCGGCGTAGCCTCCAAACGTGTCTGTACCTCCCTGAGCGCTGAACCGGTCATCGCGCATCGGCAGACCATCGCGCGTCACGTTGATGCTGTTGATACCCAATCCGCCGACTGTATTGTTCTGCTCTCCCGCAGGACTGATGCGTATGCCCGGCAGAATATCGAGAAGATCGAGCACGTTGTTGCCCACCAGAGGAAGCCCCCGGATGCGATCGCTAGGCAATACGTCACCTACCGAAGCGCCCGCGGCTGTGATCACGGCGTTGGCGTCTGTCTGCACGTCCACACTCGTTGCGGTGCCGGCCACTGTCAGCTGGAAGTTCTGTCGATTCGTCGAACTGGCTGGCAACGCGAGGTTGTTGACGGTCGCCGTCTGAAATCCTGGCAGCGTCGCGGTCACGCGGTAAGCCTGCCCCGGCTGCAGGCTGGGAAAGTTGTAGGCGCCGGATTCATTGGTAATCGAGTTGTTGGTAACGCCAGTGTCCGTGTTGGTGACGGTGATCGTCACTCCGGGTATCAGTGCGCCGCTCTGGTCGGTGACGACCCCTCCGAGTTGGGCGGTGCCGCCTTGAGAAAAGGCCATACCAAAAGCAAATACACACAAAAGGGCAGCGCGCAGCACGTTGATCTTCATGTCCTCGACTCCTTGATTACCCGTTGGCTTCAACTCTTACGGCCAGACCTCCGAGAGTCCGCGCGTTGAATGAACGGACGCCCGAGTGGTGCTTGGCACTTGGCGTTGCCGCGCACTCTACACGCATGGGATACCGGCAGTAAAGTGATAATCGTTTATCGGTAGATCGATTAACGGTAGATTCAGCGGTTGGAGGATTGGTCGATCGCTATCGAATATCGCTATCTAATAAGGATGCCCCGGAGTGCGGGATAAATCGTTTAGATGACAGACCTTCCAGGCCCGGCCGCGAGAAACGGCCGGGACGGCCTTGAACCGCCCCAGCCCTCGTCTCCTTCCCAATCAGAACGTTAGCCGAAGCATCGCCTTGAACTCGCGATGATTATTGCCTTTCGATCCGATGTACCCCAGCGGGTTCTGGCTGTTGATGCTGAGGCTCGGCGTGCCGGCATTCGGGTGATTCAGGATATTCGTGGCATCGACACGGACCTGGACGCTCTTGGACTCCGAAATCCGGAACGTCTTACCAATGTTTGCGTCGAAGGCCCATGTGCCGGGCACCTCGATAGTTTGGCGCCCGATAGTCCCGCGTGAACCCGGTTTCGGGTTTTGCAGAACGATTTCTCCGGTGCTTGCAAGCGTGACCGCCTGAAGCGTGCAGAAATTCCTCAGCTCTACCGCAATCACGCCGTCACGGCATTGGGGATCCGTGGTTTTGCCGTACACGCCGTTTCCGAAATAGTTCCCCACGAGCTGGCCGCTTGAACCGGGTGCGCCCCACTCGACGTCTCCCTCCCGCAGCTCAAACGGCCCGACGACATCTGCCACACCGTTGCCGTAGAGCATGTTGCCGGCAGTGATACTCGAGGGCGCGCCCGTGCTGAAGTTGACGATGAAACTGGTTTGCCAACGTTCAATTGCGCGAGCGACCCATCCCGTGCTGTTTCCGAAAAAGAGTTTATTCGGTCCAATCGGCAGCTCGAACATTCCGTTGGAGCGAAAGTCGTGGCTGACGTGGTTGCCCGAAAGCGCGTAATCCTTCTGCCGGTCCGCGGGATTCGTGTAGCCCGTCGTTGGCACCGACAGCGTTTTTGACCAGATATACGTCCCCTGGAAGCTCAGACCGTACACCGGACGCAACGTCGCCTGTGCCTGCAGTGAGTGGTAATTTGAACTCCCACTGTTCGAAAACAGGTTGGCCTGGTTGTATTGCGGATTCGTGACGATCCAGTTCTCGGGGAACAAACCCGCCGGCACGGCAGGACCTCCGGTGATTGGTATTCCTCCGGGAACGTTGAATCCCTTGTTGGCTCGACGCAATACGGTGCCGCGTTCGCCACCAACACCCACAACGACGCCCGATCCCGTTCCGTTGTAAATATTCAGGGAATTTGCTACGGCCTCGAAATCGCCATTTGCAAGATTTGACCTGAACGTCGTATTCAACCGCAGATGCTGGGAACCTCTCTGCGTCGTGCCATTCACCGGGGCGCACGCCGTTGTTGGCGCAGCGGGATTGCAGCCGTTGACGCCGGGATTCAGATTCAATCCCAGGAACATCTGATCGAACAGCTCGACATTTTCGCCGGCGCGTGTTCGGTTTAACGCATCGAGCAGAGCGGGGTTGTAATACACGTTGGGCGTGTTCAAATCGAAGAGGTCACTGTAGAGCTTCATCCCGCGAGTTCCGATATACCGCACATCCACTGTTACAAGGCGCGACATTTCGCGCGTCACCGAAAGCGTGAAGTTCTGCACGTATGGCGTGGCGTAGTTCGTATCAAACGCGTACGCATTCACGTTTTGCTTAAGAATTGGAATCGGTTGCATCGGCAGCGAATTCGACGCGACCGGGAAGAAACTTCCCAGGTTCTCCGTGTTGAAGTACGTGCCATCGGTTGGACCTGACGTCTGCGCGAGGTTGACGAAACCCTGATTGGAGAACAGGTAGTTCGCAAGATTCACATAGCGGTTGCCTCCAGTGAAGGTCACCTGGTAACCGCCGCGGATGTTGGTCTTCCCCACACCGAACCACGGGAACTGCCAGGCGAAGCCGACGGCGGGCCCAAAGTTGTTCGAATCTTTCTTGTAAGCAGACCTGTCGGGATTCACGGTTTTAGGACCGACGAACTCCAGATTCGTTACCAGCGAGGTATCCACGCCGGCATTGGGGTTCATCCAGTTTTCAAAGCTACGGCCCGAGACCCCAAATAATGCATCGCCTCCACCTATCGGCACGGCGGTCAGTCCCTGTCCTTCCCATGGCACGCCGAAGTACTCATATCGGAGGCCCAGGTTGGCGGTAAACGATGGCGTTACCTTCCAGTCGTCCTTAAAGAAGAACGCGTATTCGTTCTGATGGGAGTCGGTGATCTTTCTTTGCCGGTCGAGGTAGTCCATCCACTGGTTCTGGTGGTCCGACGACTGGATGAAGTAATACTGCTGCGCGCTGTTGAGTGATCCCGCCATGAAATACAAAAGCTGGTTCGCCAGCGTCTGGTTGGTCGTTACGAATCCGGGCAGATTCGGATTGTTCTGAAATGTCTGGTTGGGATTCAATCCTGCGCCGCCTGTGGCTTTGGGAATCGGAGCCGTAGGGGTCTCGGACCCTTCCGAGTGGCCGAAACGGGCCTCGCCGCCGAATTTGAAGGCATGTTTGCCTTTGGTCCAGCTGAGGGTGTCGCCGAATTGCCACAGCGGCGTTGTGTTGCCCTGCTGCGCGCAATTAGTCATGCAGCTGAAACTGTTTGGCGTCATGCCGCCAACCGTGGCGGGAATGTACGCGATGGGATATCCATTTCCCTCGAGCATTAACGAAAGCGGCACTTCTCTCTTCGATTCATCCGTGACTTCCCACGGTGCGAGGATAACGTGCCAGTTTTGCCGGTATCCGAATCGGGCCTCATTCAGTAACGATGCTCCCAGCGTCGACTGGAAATTCACGGTCAGCACTTGCGGCTCCCGCTGCAACTCGGAACCGTAGCCGTTGGGCCAGGTGTTCAGGCCGTAATCGGCCCTGATCCAGTCGTAGCTGTAGTTCACGGCGACTTTGTGTTTGGCATTGAAGTTTTCATCGATCTTGATGTTGATCTGCTTGCGTGAGGCATCCGTGTCGGTGCCCGATCCCAGACTCAGGGATCCGCTGGAGTGGGAAGGACGTACCCACTGGTGAACCGCGGTATTGAGCCCATCGCCGCCATTGAAGATGTTGGGATGCGCCATGTTACTGATGTACTTCTGAGTGACTCCCATAGGATCCATACGTGTGCGGTTTGAGTCCCACGGCGCACCCTGGACGATGGCGTCGCTGCAATCCGGTTGAGTTGGCGTATTGAGCACCGGACCGAAGACGCTGAAGTGGCGCAGCTGTCCGGTGTAGGGTGTGCCGTTGGGATTCGTTGTTGGCGCCAGGGGGTTGCCCTTGTAGTCGACCGACGGGCGAATCGGATTTGCGCCTACGGTGCTGATGTTCGTGTCGGTGTTTCCGTTGGCCCATCCTTCCCAATAACGAAAGATGCCGTTTCTGGCACAGTCGGTCAGCACGACAGGGCTCTGATTCGAGCGACGCCGTTCGATTTGCTGGTCGTACAGCACGAAGAAGAACGTCTTATTCCGAACAATCGGACCGCCGTAGCTGGCTGTGATCTGATGACGGTTGAGCCAGTCTGGAACCAGTGGCGACCAGACGCCGTTGACAATCCGGCCGTTGTTGGCCCATGTGTTCGCATCGAATGCCGAATTGCGAACTGCCCAGACGGCGGCCCCATTGAATCGATTCGTTCCCGACCGCGTCAGGATTTGAACCTGTCCGTTGCCGCGGCCCGTTTCCGCATCGACGGGCGTGAGAATCACACGCATCTCGCCCACCATGTCGGGATTGATGAGTGTCGTCGAACTCACGCCATTGATGTAACGGTTTTCGGTAACGCTGATGCCGTCGCGCGTCGTGTTCACATAGCTGGTGCTGATGCCGGCGAATGTGCCGGAATTCGCTTCGCCGCGGACCCCCGGCATCGTTTTCAGGAGATCAAGGACGTCGTTGGAGACCAGAGGAAGGTCGCGAACCGTGCTCTCGGTCAGCACCTGGCCGATCGTTGCGGAGGTGTCCGCAAGGACTGCGGCCTGGCTGGCGGAGACTTCCACCGCCGTCGCCACCGTACCGACCTCCAACGTGAAATTGTAACGCGCCGCCGCGTTGGCGCCGAGCTTCACATCGTTGTAAGTGTGAGGACGAAAACCAGGCAGCGTTGCGGTGAGTTTGTAGTTTCCTGGAAGTAGACTGGGAAAGGTATACGTTCCGGACTCATTGGTGATCGCCGTGGTGACAACGCCGGTGTCGGTGTTGGTCGCGGTGATCGTTACGCCGGGAACGATGGCGTTACTCGAATCCTGAGCGAATCCTCCAACGGAAGCGTTGGAACTTTGCCCGAAACTGGACGGCGCGAGAACAAGAAACAGCGAAACGGCAACGGAAAAATAGAGACGCATGGTGTCCTCCTCACATTTCCCCCTGAGTCCGCGACCAAGTTTTCAACAGTTTGTGTGATTCTGGGAGGCTTATACTCCCCGCCAGGAGACGTGTCAATCCAGTGGTTCACCACGCAGCGAGGACCTCAGAATGACAGGCGCATTCCGCCGTTGATCGTGCGTCCCTCAAGAGGTACCCAGGCATCAACCGTCCACCGCCCGTCGACATGTTGTTGGGGACGCACGAGAGGGTCATAGCGGGTCTGACGTCTGTTGGTCAGGTTTTCTCCGTTGATGAACAGCCGGACGGGTCCGAAGCGCCGTTCGGCGAGGATGCCGACAATCCAGTATGGCTCGCTTTCGGTCCTGTAAGGGTTATGGTCGAGCCGCTGTCGTCCCGTGTAGAAGACCTCCACCCCCAGTCGACCGCGGTTTTCCTTCTCCCACATGCCGACTAGCCCCGCCGCATGACGTGGGGTCAGCGGAACTTCTTGCCGCATCGTTTCGTTGGGATCCAGTTCGGTCGAGTGAATGTAGGTGTGGGTGAAGGTGAGACCGAAATCGCCGGTGCGAAATCGTGCCAGGACCTCCGTTCCTGTGGTGCGAATCGAACCCTCGCTGTTGACGATTGTCATCGCCTGCCCAGCGATATCTGGAAGAAGTACCCCGATCGGATCGCTAACGTCGGATCTGAAGAACGTCCCATTCAATTCAATGTTGGACCCTTTCCAGCCGATGTCCGCTGAGGTGCTCCATGCCATTTCCGATTCAAGTCCGGTGAGCGGACTGACATTGCGGAGACCAACGGCTTCCGTTTCCTCCGTGAACGGCGTCGGGGCAAATACACCGGTTCCCGCAGAAAATCTTGCCGTGAAATTCTTCGGGAGGCGAAGCAGGCCCGAAACATGCGGATTAAAAAACGTGCCGTAATCGCTGTGAAAGTCGAATCGACCGCTGCCGGACAATGTGAACCGTGGACCAAAGGCATAGGCATCCTGGATGAAGATCGCCGGCACGATATAGGAATAGTCGAACCCTGGCACATCCTGGCTGCGGTAGAGGTCTGTCTGAAGCGCGGAACCGATAACCCAGGTGTGCCCGCGGTTCGATCCTGTCAGCGCGACCTCGCCGAATACGGTGTGATGTCGATCGCGTTCGATGTCCGGCCCGAACACATGCCGGTGGTGTTGCGTCATCCCGGAGCCGCGCCAGGAGACGACATTGCTACCTGCCAGGAAGCGGCCAACGACGCCGGCATCGTATCTCTGCGTCGTCAGTTCTTCGGGAAAGGGATTGCCGTCAGGGACGGTCGCCTGGCCGATAGTTCCTCCGGTTCGGTCTTCGGCCATGGCGCCGGCTGTCACGAATAACGATCGCCCGCTCTCGTCCTGCCGATAGAAACGCGGCCTGACGACGATACGACGGTAGCCGGCCATATCTGCCCAACCGTCGTCATCGAGATCCTGCTGCTTCTGATAATGCCCGCCGCCCAGCAGCGTGTACCGCCAGTTATGCGTGAGTGCATCAGCAAGCCACAGCACGCCGTCGGTGCCCCCGCGACTTGTCTGATTGAAAAGGATTTCTCGTTCAGCCTGCTCCGGCCGGCGGGAATTGAGATTGATTACTCCACCCAGAGCCGAAGCCCCGTAAAGCGAAGACGCAACACCCTTGATGACCTCAACCTGTCCGAGATCGAGCGGAGGAATCTGTAACAACCCGATCGTGCCGGTCTGCCCTCCATAGAGGGGAAGACCATCGGCCAGGAGCTGGGTGTAGCGTCCACGCAATCCCTGTATTCGGACATTGGCCGCGCCAAGTGAAGGGTCGGTTACCTGGACTCGAAGGCCGCTCGTTTCGTTCAGCAGCATGGCGATATCGCCGGGCGTCATTAAAGCCTTCTCTTCAATCTCCTCCTGCTGCAGCACCTCGACGCGTATCGGCGTGTCCTCGATGCGCTGCTCCGTGCGAGTTACCGTAACCGTCACTTCTTCCTCCAGGACTTCCGGTTCAAGCTCGACGGTCACGCGGGTGGTTGTCGCGCCAGTCACCACCGCCGACAACGTCAGCACTTTGAAGCCAGGCCGACGAACGGTGAGCGTGACTTCGCCCGGCGGGAACTCTAGCGTGGCTTCCCCACGCGGGTCAGTCAACACAGCCCGATCGCCGGCACGGACCTCTGCCTCGAAAATGGGCTGGGCCTGACTGCGAACTTCGATGATCAGTGTCCCCGGACTTTGCGGCGGGATCGCGCGGGCGAACATTGTGATTGCTAACAGGACCATCACGAGCATGCGTCAACTCCAGTATCAGTTGGATAAAGCCGATCTGACTTTGCGAGCAGAAATGGGTCGTGAACGACTGCCTAGATGCGAAGAGTCCGCATTGGTGTGAAAGAGGGAGGGGGAGACTCTGAGGTTTTCGAACTATCGAGAGGGTCATGGTGCTCGAAGACATTCGCCAGGGGAATCGACCCGGGGCAGTATGCATGCGGAAGGCCGGTATGATCGCTGGACGGTTTCGCTGACACGAGAAAATCTGTTGAAGTGCACTGCGCGCAGTCGCTCTCGTGCGACTGCCCCGTGTCTTCCGGGCAAACGATCGCGCACGCCAGACCTGAAGTGAGGGCAAATGCGAGGATGACCAGCAAGGCGCGCACCTTCATAAAACAAGGAGCATTATACACAGTGCAAACGGACCGAATGTTGTCGGAGTTAAAAGACTCCTTGACGGATTCGATATTTCCATTATTATGGAAATATCGATATGAAAACACGAACGAAGCAAAGAGAGTCCGAAAACGTGACGCGATACGCCGACATTTTTACCGCACTCGGCGCCGAACACAGATTGCAGATTGTCCGCCTTCTCTTGTCTGCCCATCCCGACGGGATGGTCGTGAGCGAGATTCAGGAAGAACTGCAACTCAGCGGGTCGACGCTGTCCCACCACCTGGACAAGCTGAAGAATGAAGAACTGGTCACGGTCACCCGTGAGAGCACGTTCCTGCGTTACCGGGCAAACGCAGAAGTGCTCCAGGAGGTTCTACGGTTTCTGTTTGCGGAGTGCTGCAGTAAGAACGCGTGTGTGCCCGCCGATCAGGTCGTCAAGTTATGCCGATGAATGGAAGGAGAATGCAATGAACGATGCAACAGTGAAGGAAGTTGTCAAAGACAAATATGGCAAGGCGGTTGTGCATGCCCTGGAAGGATCGAAGGCGTCTTGCTGCGGTTCGGGGAGCCCGGACGTTTCGTGCGATCCCATTACGAATAACCTCTACGGCATCGAAGAGATCGCACAATTACCTGAGACGGCGTTGCTGGCTTCTTTTGGCTGCGGCAACCCTACGGCGCTCGCGGAACTGAAGCCTGGCGAGGTCGTGCTCGATCTGGGATCCGGCGGCGGAATCGACGTCTTGCTCTCAGCGCGCCGAGTTGGACCCCATGGAAAGGCCTACGGACTGGATATGACGGATGAAATGCTCGCCGTAGCAGAACAAAACAGACAGAAGTCCGGCCTCACGAATGTCCAATTCCTGAAAGGTGAAATCGAAGAAATACCTCTCCCGGATAACTCTGTCGACGTGATCATCTCCAATTGCGTCATCAACCTCTCGGCAGACAAGGAGAAAGTACTCCGTGAAGCATTCCGTGTCCTGAAGCCCGGCGGTCGTTTTGCGGTGTCCGATGTCGTGACCCGTGGCGAAATTCCTCCAGAGATTCGCGAGCGCGTCCTTTTATGGGTAGGCTGCATCGCCGGTGCTCTGGAGGAGAACGACTATCGTTTGAAACTCAAGGATGCCGGGTTCGTTAACATTGAGATCGAACCCACACGCATCTATCGGGCGGATGACGCGCGGACTCTCCTTGAAGGCCACGGGATAGATGTCGACAGGGTGGCGCCGGAGATCGATGGGAAATTCATGAGTTCCTTCGTGCGTGCTCAGAAGCCGGCCGGTTGCTGCTCTCCTGGCTGTTGTTCCTGAGATGCAGAAACGACGCGTGCTTATCCTCTGTACTGGCAATTCGGCGCGAAGCCAAATGGCCGAAGGCCTGCTTCGACACGATGCCGGCGACAGGTTTGAAGTCTTTAGCGCGGGCACAGCGCCAGGTGGAGTCCGTCCCGAAGCCATTCAGGTCATGAAGGAGTTGGGAATCGACATCTCGAAGCACCGTTCAAAGTCCGTCGACGAATTTGCGGAACAATCGTTCGACTACGTTCTCACGGTGTGTGATCACGCGAAAGAGACATGTCCGATATATCCCGGGCATACGAACCGGTTGCATCATCGTTTCGAAGATCCTGGGGCTGTTGAAGGTTCTGAAGAGACAAGACTCGAGGTGTTTCGGAAGGTTCGCGACGAGATTCGGCTTTATCTGAAGGCGTTTCCGTAGGGGTGTAATCAGACTCATCCGATCTTGAAGGTAAAATGAGACGGTCATGAAAATCATCGGAGATACCTCGACATTCGTGGACCCGGTCTGCGGGATGAACGTTGATCCGCACAAGGCGGCAGGCTCGCACGAACACGGAGGCGTCACCTATTACTTCTGCAGCCGGAGTTGCCTGGAACGTTTCAAGGCGAATCCCACACAGTACGCGAACCTGGAAATCGATCCGGTTTGCAAAATGAAGGTTGTTCCCGCGAGGGCTGCCGCGCGTCTGGAACACGACGGCCACACCTACTACTTCTGCAACACAGGGTGTGCGGAAAAGTTTCGTGCGAGTCCGTCGAGTTACCTCGCGCCAAAGCCCATGACGGAAATCCTGACGTTGGAATCCGACGTTATCTACACGTGCCCGATGCATCCCGAGGTGCGCCAAAAAGGCCCCGGCTCGTGCCCCAGGTGTGGCATGGCCCTGGAGCCTGAGATGGCTGCGGAAGACGAAGGCCCTAACACCGAACTGGTCGATATGACGCGGCGGTTCTGGATCGCTACTGTGCTCAGTGTTCCGGTGCTTGTACTCGGCATGCTGGAGGCGCAACGCTGGGTGCAGTTTGCTCTGGCGACACCGGTCGTCGTGTGGGCAGGTTGGCCTCTGCTTGTGAGGGGCTGGGCATCTCTCGTCAATCGCAGCTTGAACATGTTCACGCTGATAGCCATGGGAGTAGGTACGGCGTACGTGTACAGCGCTGTCGCGATGCTTGCTCCCGGGATATTCCCTGATGGTTTTGGTGGGCATGCCGGTTTACCGCCCATCTACTTCGAAGCGGCGGCCGTCATCACTGCACTCGTTTTGCTCGGACAGGTTCTCGAACTCCGCGCACGGTCGCAGACGAGTAGTGCGATCAAGGCGTTGCTGGGGCTGGCTCCAAAGACTGCCCGGATCGTCGAAGCGGCCGGTGCGGAAAAGGATATTCCGCTCGCTCACGTAAAACTGAACGATCGTCTGCGCGTCCGGCCGGGCGAGAAGGTTCCTGTGGATGGGATTGTCGAAGAGGGCGCCAGCTCGGTTGACGAATCGATGATTTCCGGAGAGCCGATTCCTGTTGAGAAGACGACCGGCAACACGGTTGTGGGCGGCACTATCAACGGAAGCGGGACTTTCATCATGCGCGCCGAAAAGGTGGGGAGAGACACCCTTCTGGCTCAGATTGTGCAGATGGTCGGGCAGGCGCAGCGGAGCCGCGCGCCAATCCAGAGGTTGGCAGATGTCGTATCCGCATGGTTTGTTCCGGCGGTAATAGGGACCGCAGTCTTGACGTTTGTCTTCTGGGCAGTATTCGGGCCGGAGCCTCGATTTGCCTTCGGTCTTCTTGCTGCCGTTGCCGTTCTTATCATTGCCTGTCCTTGTGCTCTGGGTCTTGCGACCCCGATGTCGATCATGGTGGGAGTCGGCCGCGGAGCCTCGGCCGGTGTTCTGGTTAAGAATGCCGAAGCGTTGGAGATCATGGAGAAGGTCGACACGCTGCTGGTGGATAAAACCGGGACGTTGACGGAGGGCAAGCCGAAAGTTGTTGCGGTGATCTCAATGTCGCAGGTACCTGAGAACGAACTCTTGCGGCTGGCGGCGAGCGTCGAGCGTGGCAGTGAGCATCCCCTGGCGGCAGCAATCGTGCAAGGTGCGCAGGACAAGGCGCTGGCGTTAAGCGCCGCGACGAACTTTGAATCCCGCACGGGGCGAGGCGTCATCGCAACTGTTGACGGCAGAAAGGTCGCGCTGGGTAATCTTCGGCTTGTTGAGGAACTGCAGGCCGACGCGGGTGCGGCCCGCGAGCGCGCCGAAATGCTGCGGCGAGAAGGACAAACTGCAATGTTTGTTGTAATCGACGGAAGCATAGCCGGCCTGATTGCAGTCGCCGACCCCATCAAGAGTTCCACTGCCGATGCCATCGCCGCGCTGCATGCAGAGGGAATTCGCATCGTTATGGTCACAGGCGATAGCCGGACCACTGCAGAAGCAGTCGCCCGAAAGTTGAAGCTGGACGAGGTTCGCGCTGAGGTCTTGCCGGACCAGAAGAGCCAGGTCGTGAAAGAACTGCAAGGGCAGGGACGTACCGTTGCCATGGCGGGTGACGGAGTCAACGATGCTCCTGCACTGGCACAGGCTCAGGTTGGAATCGCCATGGGTGGTGGTACGGATGTCGCAATGGAGAGCGCCGGCATCACATTGCTGAAAGGAGATCTTCGCGGCATTCAACGCGCCAGAGCCTTAAGCCGTGCGACGATGAAAAACATTCGCCAGAACCTCTGGCTGGCTTTCGTTTACAACGTTCTCGGCATACCGATCGCCGCCGGAGTTCTGTACCCGATTTTCGGACTGCTGCTCAGTCCGATGATTGCGAGCGCCGCGATGACTTTCAGTTCCGTTTCGGTGATTGGAAATGCCCTGCGCTTGAGGCGAGTCCAGATATGAGAGCTCGGGCCGTGGACGGAATGCTTCATGATTCGAGGTCAGAGGCGTATATTGGGTCGATGAATCTGTTTAGGGTGGGCGCCACCCTGATGGCGCTCGTTCTGGTTTTTCAGGCCGGGTGCGATCTCTGGTGCCAGCATGCAGAACAGATGGCAGCAATACAGCAGGATGGCGCTGCCCCTCCGTGTCATGGTGCCGGCGACAGCCCGATCGACACCAAGGATTCCCCGTCCGGCCACGACGGCCCGACGAGAGATTGCCTGCATCCTCAGGCGGCAGACGACAGTTCCAAACTTCAATCAAAGATCGTCAAACAGAGTCAGCCGGTTGTCATCGTGGAATTGTCCGGCGTCCCGGATCGACTGGAGATGAGCGAATGGCAGAAGGTGCCACGCGTCACAAATGACCTCGGCCCCTCGGGGCGTCCACTGGTCATTCTCAGAATCTGATATCCCGCCGACTTCGCTCCTAAGTAAGCGTCATTTGCTCCGTTAGGCCCGGAACTCCCGTGTGTTCCATTGTTCTGACGGCGCGTCTGAAAACGTTCGCAAGAGGTGAGGTGAATGAAGCAACGGACGAAAGTGGCGTCACTGCTTTTGGTGATGATTGTGCTCTCCGGAATTGGAGCGGTGTGGTTCGTGGCCGGCCGCGGGTTCAGCGCCAAGGCACAGCCGGCGGCGATCGAAGAGTTCCTTGCGCGTCGCATGCGAAGCCTGGCAACTCCGAGAGCAGAGCGAGACGCGCAGAACCCCATTGCCAATTCCTCGGAAGTCCTTGCCGAAGCCATGACGCATTACGCCGACCATTGCGCACTGTGCCACGCCAATGACGGAAGCGGAGATACGTCCATTGGAAAGGGGCTGTACCCAAAACCACCGGATTTGCGAAGCGCCGGCACTCAAGGCCTCACCGATGGCGAGATGTTCTACATCATCCACAACGGAATCCGGCTAACGGGAATGCCCGCATTCGGTCAGGGGTCGCCTGAAGAAGACCACGACTCGTGGAAACTCGTCCACTTCATTCGTCACTTGCCGGCGTTGACATCGGACGAATTGCAAAAGATGAAAGCCATGAATCCGAAAAGTACGCATCAAATTGCAGAAGAGGAAGCGATACGAAGGTTTTTGGCGGGCGACGATACGCTGCCCTCTGAGAACCACAGGCACGAATAAACAGATAAGGAGAAAACGTATGTTCAAAAAAGTGCTCGCAGGTTCGTTATTCATTCTTATTTCAGCGGCGCTGCTGTTTGCTCACGGCGACGCAACTCACATCATGGGGACGGTCACGGCCATTCAGGGCGATCACGTCACGATCAAGCTCCAGGACGGCAAAACGCAAATGGTGATGTTCGACAAGGCAACGAAGTATCTCACGGCGGCCGAAAAATCCGCCAAAAGGGCGGACGTCAAGGTAGGAACTCGCGTTGTTATCGACGCGAAGATGGACCAAAAGATGAAGATGTTCCTCGCTTCAGAGGTGCGGATTGGTGTGAGCGAAGCGGAGGCCAAAACCAAGTAACGGTCTTACCGGTGCAGGCAAGGCATTAGGAGAGGTGTCATGAGATTTGAGGCACAACTGTCTCGCCGATCCTTTGTTAAGGGAATCGCGCTCGGAACCGCGGCGGTCAGTTTCGGATTCAGTCCGGCTGCAATCGGGGCGCAGAAGACCGCGCCGCGGGAGCCAACCTCGATGCTATCGGGCACGAACTTCGACCTGAGGATCGACGAGACCGTTGTGAACTTCACCGGTGCGCATCGCAATGCGTTGACGGTAAATCACTCCCTGCCGGCGCCAACGCTGCG
>DASTBJ010000111.1:0-11004 GCA_035712125.1 Terriglobia bacterium | reverse complement strand
TTCGTCCAATTTCGAAATTTTAAGTTTCCTATGCATCTCTCGCGGAGGGTATCTTCTCCCCGGAATGCTAGTCCCGGGACCAGTACCTCTCGAACATGAGGTCGTGCACCTGTTCACGGAGTTACGGAATCCGCTGCTGCGCTATGTGAGCGGCCTCGGACTCCCATCGGCTGATGGAGAGGAGATCGTTCAGGAAGTATTTCTTGCGCTATTCCAGCACCTGCGCCAGGGAAAACCTCGCACCAACCTCAAGGGATGGGTGTTCCGTGTCGGCCACAATCTTGCTCTTAAACGGCGGATGCGCAACGGGAGGTACGAAAGATCGTATGCTGCGGACCTTGAGCCGTCCGAACCGCTGGCCCCCGATCTCAACCCTGAGGAGCATTTTGCTGGAATTCAACATCGAGAAAAGCTGCTTGCCATGATAGAAACGTTGCCGGAACTGGATCGCTGCTGCCTGTACTTGCGCGCAGAAGGGCTGCGATATCGGCAGATTGCGGAGATTCTTGAGATCTCGCTCGGCGGTGTGGCCGAGCTCCTGGGTCGGACGCTCGCGCGACTCCACCGGGTTGAGGGGTATTCACGATGACGAACGATGACGTTCACCTTTCCGACGCAGAGCTGATTCGAATCTCCGACGGGGAAGCCGGCCGCGATGCTCGTCGCATGGAGAACCATCTGACGGCGTGCTGGCAATGCCGAGGCCGTCGCATGGATCTCGAACGCACCATAGCCGACTACGTTCGACTGCATCGCGAGGGCAGTGGGAAGCTGCCGCGGATGGATGAATCCGGTGCCCGGCTTCTGGCCGCGCTTGTTCAGCTTTCCGCAGCTCCAGTGCGTGTTCCGCCACGACCGAGTTACGGAAGGGCCGCCTACGGACTGGTTGTTGCCAGTCTGGTTGTCGCTGTGGGTCTCGTGCTTTATTTCAGTGCCTTCAACGTTGGCGCGGCTCCCGTGCCGAATCAGGAACTGACTCCGGGCGCGATCCGAACCGTCACGCGCGAAGATATTTGCTCGCCAGGCGTGGCGGATGATTTCTACCCCATTCCCGGTCCTATGGCGTCGACCGTCTTTGAAAGCTACAGGATCGCGAACCCGCGCCCGCGTTCTTACGAAGTGGACTACCTCATCACGCCGGCTCTCGGCGGCGCCGGCGATATCCGGAACCTGTGGCCTCAGCCATATGCATCCGGCGTTTGGAATGCCCATGTGAAGGATGCTCTCGAAGCGCATCTTCACCATATGGTGTGCGCCGGAAAGCTTGAGCTGGAAATCGCGCAACGGGATATTGCCGGGAACTGGATCAATGCGTATCGGAAGTATTTCAACACGGCCGAGCCACTGCCGGATCACGTGGCGTTCAGTATTGATCCGCCGTGGGAACGGTGAAGGTCATTATTCACGGCGACCCTCATCTGATGCCCATCTGATGCCCATCTAATGCTATGATTTCGGCACGCTGATAAAGGGAGTTTCCTCGGTATGCCGGAAGTCGAAGTAAAAAATCTTGAAATCACCCCCAAACCCAAGTGCCTCCGATGCGGTTCAGAACACACAGTATCGGACCTCGGCCATTGGATGCCCGGTTGGTTCACCTGCCAGATCTGCAATATCCGCTGGGAAGAAGACGAATACGAAGAATAGCAACTAAAACTATCCAAGCATCTCGCGAGCTTTTCGAAACACCTCGTCAAACATCGCTTCGGTGAGCTTGCCGGTCTGCGTATTCTGCTGGCTGGGATGATAGGAGGACACGATGTGGACTCCTTCGTCGAGCACCGTCACGCCGCCATGACTGAACGCCGGCATTCGTGGGGGATTTTTCCAGCCGAGTTCCTTGCGCGCAGTCCAATACGTCTTGAACCCGATCATGCCCAGCGGAATGACAACCCGCACGTTCTTGAGACGGTGTAGTTCCTCGAGCAGGTACTGCCGGCAGTTGGCGAACTCCTGTGGCAGAGGCTTGTTGTCGGGCGGGGCACAGTGGACCGCTGCGGTGATATAGCAATCGATGAGTTGAAGGCCGTCGTTGCGGTCCGTCGAGTTCGGTTGACTGGCAAACCCAAATCGATGGAGGGCCCGGTACAGCCAGTCGCCCGATCGATCTCCCGTGAATATGCGGCCCGTGCGGTTACCTCCATGTGCCGCCGGAGCCAGCCCGACCAGCAGCAGGCGCGCGTCCAGTGAGCCCAGGCTGGGCACGGGGCGTCCCCAGTATTCCCACTGCCGGAAGCGCCGCACCTTCTCCACCGCGACCAGTTCCCGATACGCGGTTAAACGCGGGCACAAACGGCAATATTGAATTTCGTCTTGTGCGCGGCAGTTATCTGTTTTCGCCAAGCGCGCGGAGAATCTTGAAGAAAATTTCGGTATTGTCCTGGACACCTGTAAAGAGGTTGGCGCCGGGACCCCTTGCGTTGATGTAGACGTCAACGGCCGAGTGATTCGCGACTGCGGGCGTTGAGCCCGGAGTCGCCGACGTCGTTGGATTCAGGTCTCGGAGGTTGCGGGGCAGGTCGTAGACGCGGGCATCCTTCGGAGGATTGAAGCCGCTTGAGAAATCAAACGTGACGGCGAGATCCGGACGAAAGTCGTCGGGGAAGCCATCGAAGTTCTTGTCCTCATACGTCGGAAACGATCGAAAGCTCGGGCGGCCGTTTTCATTGACGCCGGTTATCGTAAGACCCGACGTTTCATGATCGGAAGTCACGAGGATCAGCGTGTCGTCACGATCGCGGTCAGCGACCCAGGCGCGCGCGACCCCGATCGCCTTGTCGAGTTCGATGAGTTCATACACGGCGCGATTCGGGTCCATGCGATGCAGTTCACGATCAATGGATCCGGCTTCGATCATGAGAAAGAAACCGTTGTTGTTCTTGCCCAGCACATTGAGCGCTTGCCGCGTCATCAACTCGAGCGTCGGCTGATCGGGAAACTGCCCAACCGCCTCTTTCGCCGCCGAATTTCCGGCTTTGGCTCGCATTCGGTCGTAGCGGCTGGCCATGTCTCCGCCATGGAAAAATCCCAGTAGCTTGTCATACCGCGCCGCGTGTTCCAGTTCCGACGCGGTGGAAACAAACTGAAAGCCGGCCTGCTTGAACTCGTCAACCAGGTTCCGCCCGTCGTTGCGAGCCGACGGAATATTCTTCAGCAACGGATGGCCTTCGGGCAGGAAGTATCTGGCGCCGCCACCGAGAATTACGCTGTGTCCGGCAGACACCATTTGTTCAGCAAGGGGGACCTGACCGTACCGAAACCCATGACTACTGAAGGCACCCGGGGTCGAATCCGCCACGGACACGGTGGTGACGACGCCGGTGGACATGCGGCGTGTGCGCTGCAGATACTCGGCGATGTTTTCCACCCTGGGGTTGTCCAGAAACGGCAGCGCCACCTGCCGGTTGCGATCCAGTGTGGTAGCGAGTAGCGCGGGTGGGATCGGTGTCAACGGTCCGTTATTGTCGGGGAAAACACCGTGCCAGTTATTGTTGCTCTTGTTGCCAGTGGCCCAGGCCCCTGCGCCCGGGGAAGAGTCGGTTACGAGAGCGTCAAGGCTGGAAGTCATCACGAGCCCCAGCGTCTCCATCTGGTCCATTTCCAGAAGTCCGCGTGCCTTTCCGCCGTCGATGCCCTTGCTGAGAATTCGCGCGGCGGTGCGAATCGTGGGTCCCATGCCGTCGCCGACGAACAGAATGACGTTTCTGGCGCGGTTCGAAACAGGCTGTATCGTTTCGACTTCAATCGTGGAAATTGCGGTCAGCTCCTTGCCGTCGATGGTCGTCAGAGTTGCTTTCAGCTCGTACTTGCCCGGCCTGTCGAGGGTCCAGTTGCGCCGGGTCACGCCGCCATTCACAGTCGATGAGGGTGCTCCGCCTCGTCCGACCGCCGGAGCCGGGTGGGTTTTGAATTCCTCGGTGGGGAAGACGTCGCGTTTCTGGTCTCGTCCGTTTACTTGAAAGGTGAACGAGCCGGGTTGCCCGCGAAGATCGTCGCCTTCAATGCGGACATCGAACCGCTGACCAGGAGCGAACGTGGCTCCTGTAGGCGGTATGACACGAAGCCTCGGTTCTGCCCACGCGCGAGGCGTCGAAACCCAAAGGACCAGAAATCCCAGGACGATATGTCGCATGTACTCCCCTTGACCTGCCGCTTTTACGCCCTTTAAAAAGTGCCTAATGATACTTCAGGAGACCCGGGATTCCGGAAGAAACGTTCAATGGTTAGTGGTTAATAGTTAATTGTTATGTGTGGTGGCGCTTCGCGCAGTCTTTTCTTAAAGATAATGCGCGCTGAAGGCGAATCCACAAATAACAATTAACTATTAACCATTAACCATTTCTCTTAACTTCCCCCCGTTCCCGTCCCCTGAATCGTCCGCGAAAGGTGCTAGAGTGACGGGTACTTTATGCCTGCCGTGAGCGCGCTTCTCGAGAAATTAATAGCTGACCGGGCGGCGGTAGCCGTCGCAGACGCGGGTGCGATGCTCCTGGGAGAACTGTCGGGAGAGGGGCTCGCGCCGGATGCGTTCCTTGAGGACCCCCTCCGCCTTACAGCGCCTCCATTTCTTATCCCGCGCTATCTCGCCCAGGTGACGCTGCGTGCGCTCAATGGCGAGTACGAGACCATCGATGAACTGATCGACGGTCTCTCCGCGTTCCTGGAGCGCAACCCTCCCACCCTCGAGCCAGGCCGGCTGTCGCGTCGCGAACGCGTATTGATTCCGGAAGCGCGGATTACGGAAATTCAGTCGCCGTCCCGGCGTGAGGGTGGCCACTGGGACTCCGGCATCGTGGCCATGGTCACGTCCGGCCCGTTACGGGGGCGGGAAATCGAAATCCGCCTTTCTTCCGAAGTGAATCGCACCACGTGTTTTCTGGTCTCCTGCCTGTGGATCCACGCTGCCGTGGCCTTCTACAACCTGGGTGTGACCGAAGATCCCGCAAAATTCAGTGCATGCCCCGAGACATTCCTGGTCATCGAGCCGATGCGGCAGGTCAACGTAACCGCCATTGCGCGCAGCCTGCATTGCACCAAGCCGCAACTGGATCAGATTCGCCGCGGTAAAGGCGACACGACGATCCAGACCCTGAAGGGGACCGTCGTCCACGCGATGTTCGACCGCATGCTCGAAGGGGAGCGCGATCTCGATGCCATCTGCGACGGCGTGCTGCCGTCGTTCAGCGTGCCGCTGGCATCCATCGTGGATGATTTCTTTGACGAGGATGCGTTTCGCTCCGAGGTCCTTCGCCATCTCGAGGCACTGCGCGGATTCATCGATTCCAACCCACAGCTTCTGGAGGATCCCCAGATCGAACTGAAGCGGTATTCCGCGACGCTCGGCATTCAGGGTCGCATCGACGCGGTTTCTCGAAACGGGAGTCGTCTCGACATTCTGGAATTAAAGACCGGCTCGCGCATCCGTCCCGAAGACCACGCGCAGCTTTTCATCTACCGGCTTCTGCTCTCTGACCTGGTTCGTCGCTGGCAGCGCGACGGCGGCGATATCGATATCTCCGCACGGCTTCTTTCTTCTACCGACGGTTCGTTCGCTCCCCTGCAAATCCAAACGGATTTTCATCAGGTGATCGACGCCCGCAATCGGTTGCTAGCCACGCAGTATGGTCTGGGGTTGCCATCGCCTCACTTCAAGTTTCGCTTCGAAGCGTTCAACGACGCGGTCTGCGGACCGTGTCCATCATGGCTGCGTACCCAGTGCAAAGAAACCACCGCTTTGTTCGGCGACCGTCCGGGCGCGGAAGAAACCCCGCAGCTCGCCTACTTTCGCCGTTTTACACGCCTCGTTGAACGCGAGCGCTGGGCCGCGGAGCAGGAACTTGTGGAGTTGCTCGACGATAGCCGGACCGAATCTCGAAGGAAGAGTTTCCGGTGTCTCCTCAATACCCGATTTATTTCGGACGCCGAGCCCTTTACTTTTCAATTCGACGAAAACACCTCCGACCTGCAAGCGGATGACAGTGTGCTCATTCATTCCGGCAATATTTCAAGCACGCCGATCTTTCACGGATTCGTCCGTGCGATGGAAACGAACTGTGTTCGAATATCAATCCCCCTCAAGAATCTTCACGCTGGCGTGTTTGAAGGCCGGAACTGGACCATTGATCGCTTTCCTTCGGATGTCACGACGGAGGCCAGCCACACGGCGCTTTACGATTACCTGACTTCCATTCCGCGGCAACTTCAGGCTGGTTCGCGCAATGACACACCCAAGATTCAATGTGCCTCTTCGCTGGCGTTCAATCGCAGCCAGCTGCGTGCCATTGAGCGGTCCGTCGCTTCAAAGTCATTTCACCTGATCTGGGGGCCGCCGGGCACAGGCAAGACCAGAGTCATCCCCGAGATCGTACAGCGCGTGCCGGGCCGTATCCTTCTTGGCGCCTTTACTAACACTGCTGTCGACAAGATGTTGATGGCGCTTCTGGACGCCGATCCAGCCGTGAGGTTTCTTCGCATGGGACGCGCTGCGGAATCCCCGGAGCTTGCCGCGCGCCTTCAGGTCGTCGGTGATCCGCGCGATTACTTTTCCGAAGACCTCGCCCATAAGCATCGCGCGGTGCATGCAGTACGGACGGCAATGGATGCCGCGCCTATTGTGGCGGCCACAGCTCATCGGGCGTGCACGATGCCTTACATTCGCAACCGCGCCTTCGAAATGACGATTGTCGACGAAGCCGGACAGCTCACCGAGCCGCTCACTCTCGGACTGACGTTGCGGTCGCGGCGTTTCGTGCTCATCGGCGACGACCGCCAGCTGCCGCCTGTGGTGCGAACCCGGGAACTCGCATATTCGATGTTTGAAAGACTGAAACATGACGCGGAACGGAACGTCAATGACTCGGATCTCACGCTGTTGGACACGCAGTATCGGATGCATCCTCAAATCATGTCCGTGTCCAACCGCCTGTTCTATGACGGACGACTGCGAACCGGGGTTGCACAGGAGGATCGCCTTCCGCCCGATGGAGGTGCGGTATTGATGGTGCCGGTGCTTTCGGCGTCTGAGGATCGGGTCAACGTGGCGGAGGTCGATGTCGTCGAGCATCTGGTGCGTCGGTATCAGCAAGAATATGCGGTGTCTGCAAAATCTATCGGCGTCGTATCGCCGTTTCGCGCCCAGGTGGTGCTCCTTCGAAAGCGCCTTCAGGATACCGGCGTCACCGTCGATACCATCGAGCGCTTTCAGGGCGGCGAGCGCGACATCATGATTCTTTCGCTCGTAAGATCCCGCGGCGGATCGTTTGTCTTTGATGACCGCCGCTTCAATGTCGCGATCACTCGGGCCAGGCGCAAGCTCGTGTTCGTCGCGCATCCGGAACTGTTTGCGAACTCCAGGTACGAATGGATCTCCACGTTTATCGAAACTCACAGGATCGCTGGCACGATCTGAGGGCCCAGTCGCGCTCCCGCGGCGCGGTGTTGGCTCTTGGCGCGGTCACGTTGGATGAATTGGTCCGGCGGCTGACTCCAGGAGTCATTGAAGCAACCCTCGGTCAACAACTCGCAATCGCGTTCGCCGCCGTCGGTGAAGGTGTCCCGCTCCGGTACGCGCTTGAGGCGATAGCTGAAGTAAAGGGCGCTCGGATCAACCCTGCACAGCTGCGTGCTGCCGGCGGGTCAATGCTCGCCGGTTACCTTGAAAACTACGATCGCCTTCTGCAGCAGTTCCATCTCACGGATCCACGCGACCGCCGCTGGTTCGCCACCGCCGGAGCCGGGGAATCGGAATGGGTGAAACATTTTGACAGTGTCATCCTGCACGCGGTTTATGACCCGAATCCCGCAGAACTGGCGACGCTCCACAGCCTCATCGAGCGTCTTCCCGGCGGCGGAACCGTGATGTTGTTCAACGCCACCTCCAACGTTAAGCCGACACAATTCGCGGAGTGGACATGGCAGCGGTTTGTTCAGGACGAAGCGCTTGCCGACAAGACATTCCCGGAGTTCCTGCGTTCCTCGGGCCCGGCCCGCGAACTGCTGGAGCGGCTTTTCGTGTTTGATGGACAGGACTCGCAAGATCTTCTTTCCGCGGATAAGGCTCCGCGAATTCTTCAGTGTTCGGGTCGCTATGGAGAGATCGAGAGTATCGCCAGCGAAATCGCAAGCCTGTTGGATCGCGGTATCGATCCGGGAGAAATTGCCGTTGTGGTGCGGCACATCGACACCTATGGCGAAATGATCGAAGACGTTTTCGCCCGATGCGGAATCGCGTGCGCGTTTGAAACGGGCGTGCCTCTCCTGCGGAATCCGTTCATCAAGTATTGGATCACAATGCTCGATCTCGCTGCGGGAGACCGCCCTCGGGACGCAATGGCGCGCATCCTTGCCAGCGCTTACCATGAGCCGCGTATTGGTCCTCCCTTCGATCCCGAGAAGCTGCTGGTGGAGATGGGCTATATCGATCGCCGGCATCTGAAGGCTTCCGCGCTCGCTGCACGGCACAGTTCCGTGCTGGCTACGCATCTGGACAGATTTGAGCAGTTCCTTGATGAACTCGAAAAGGCCACCGCTACACCCCGTGGATTTCTAGAGAGGTTGCCGCCTCCCGGTTCGCTGGCCGAGCGCGACAAGCAGGCATGGCGAACCCTGTCGGAAGAAATTGCGTCGATCGAGACGGTGACCGAAAGTATTTCGCTGCAACGTTTCCGAAAAATCGCTTCGGAGGTTGCGGGAATGCGAACGATCGGAAGATATTCGGGGGCTCCGCCCGGCGTGTCCGCCGTGCGCATCGTGCCGCCGCGAGCGCTGGGATATCGATCTTACCGGTTCCTCTTTGCGCCGGGATTGGCGGACGGTGAAATTCCCGCGCCCTCCATGGCAAACCCTGTCCTGCCTGATGACCTGGTTGATGCATTGAATCGTGAAGTCCGCGCCCGGCGTTTGCAAAACTCGAGGGACAGGAACCGAAAGGAACCTCTCTATCTGTTCCTCATGCTCGATTCGGCCACAGAAGCCATCACGCTCACGTTTCCTGGCAGCACTCTGGAAGGCGAGGCGATTCTGTCTTCGATTTATGTCGGCGAGATCAAAAGACACTATGACGGTCCGGTTGTGCAGCAGCCTCCGGATGTGCTGCCACGCGATCTCGGCGCTGGACTTCGCGCCATTGCCGCATCGTGGAGAGACGGATTCCTCGACGATCACCATATCGCCCAGCTGCTTGGCACAGACATCGTCCGTCGCGTGCGATGGCAGAAACGCGGAATCGAGCGCGGAGACGTGGGTGCCGGGGTGTTGCCGACGGATGTCGCCTTCAACCCCAGCGAACTCGACAAACTCGACGATTGCCCCTTCCTGTTTCTTTCGAGGAATCGCCTCAGGTTGCGGCCGGCGGATCTGCCGGACTTCGAAGTCTCTCCTCTGGAGATCGGCACGCTTGCGCACAGGATCCTGCGGGAGTTTTATGCCGTACCAGTCGGCGATTCCGAGGAAAAGGCTTGTCTAAGAATGCAGGACGTGATTACGCGGCAGCTGGCGGCGGTCGATATCAATGGCCAGGGATCGCACACTGTCATCGATCCCTCGTTGTGGAGGATTCGACGGCCGCAGCTTGTCCGTGCCCTGCTCGAGTACGCGAAATTTGCGGTCCGCGATGCGCGCGATGGGTACGAGACGCTGCCCGAATACCTGGATGAGTATCTGCCGGCCGCAGCGCTCGGACCGACTACCCTTACTGGCCGGCCGGACCGTGTTGCGATCCGGCGCACAACCGGCACGTTAACCGGAATCCGCATCGACGACTTCAAGTATTCCTCCGCTTCAAACGATAAGAACAAGCTGCTTCAGCAATCCTTTCAGATACCCGCCTACGCACATCTGGCGGCGTGTGCGCTTCAAGCCGGGCCTGAAGTTGCGATTGAAGGGCGATACCTCCTGCTGAGGTCGCCGAGCACGCCAGTCCTGGCGCAGTCTGTCGACAGCGTGTTACTCGACGAGGTTCGTGGCCGTATCGAAGCGCTGATCGAAAAGGTTCGCGTCGGCCGTTTACACCCGGATCCCTCGGACCGGGAAACCTGCAAGACGTGCGACTATCGCCGGTTGTGCCGGTTGTACGGAGACTAGTGTGCCGCTAGCAAAGAATACGGTTGTTCGCGCCAGCGCCGGCACCGGTAAGACCTACAAACTGGTCTCGACATGGGTGGAGTTAGTCGAGAGTGGCGCCGATCCCTTGCGGATCGTCGCAGTAACCTTCACCGAAAAGGCGGCAGCCGACATGCGGTCGCGCATCCGCGACGCCATCGTGGAGCGGATGAAGACGCTGACCCCTGCCGAACACGGCAAGTGGACACGGGTGCTTACGCTGCTTCCTGCGGCGCCGATCAACACGATTCATGGCTTCTGCGGCAAGCTTCTCCGTGAAAACGGTCTCCACACCGAAATTGATCCTTCTTTCTCAATTCTCGATGAACAGCGCAGTTTCGATCTCGCGCGCGAAGCTGCCGTGGATACGATTCGAAACGAAATCCGCGACGGTAACGAAAAGGTTGCGGAGCTCTTTGCCGACTTCGGTCTCGACGGCCTGGTCGACATCCTGATACGAACCGCGTATTGGATGAATAGCCTGGGTAAAGACACCACCTGGCTCCGTGAAAAGGCGGCTTTGCAGGTGGAGGCTGCCGAGGCAATGCGTGCCGGCGTTGCGGCTCACCTCGAAAAGTTCGAAGGCGACTTTGAGCGCATCGGTCTCTACGCTGACGAGCAGGACGCGCGAAAGGCGCGACATCCCTTCAAGAAGCGGGACGATCCCGACGAGCCGCTTCCACGTATCGGCCAGATTGCCGGGGCCAGGGTCGCCGTCGAACTGGCTGAGCTGACGCACTTGTTCGTTCAAAGCTTTAATTCCCGGAAGCGCGGAGCCAATATTCTGGATTTCGACGACCTGCTTTTGAAAACGCGCGACCTGCTGAGAGATGTCGCGGATGTTCGTCGGCGGTGTCAAAAGCAGTTCGAAACGGTGCTCGTGGATGAATTCCAGGACACAGATGA
>DASTBJ010000110.1:0-11426 GCA_035712125.1 Terriglobia bacterium | reverse complement strand
GGAGAGGTTCCCGTTGCGCTGAGCTACCGTCGGCATCTGCGCCGTCTGAATGCTGGCATCCCGGTTTTGCGTGCGGTTGTACGTGATCGCAAAACTTCCATTGCGGAAAAGCCCCGGAATCTGAAAGGGTCCACCTACCGTAATGGAAGTCTGAAGACGGTGATAATCCGGCTGCGGTGTGTCCTGTCCGGTCAGAGAAAAGGGTCGGGCATCAAGGATCGAATTGTTCCCCGTGACGAAGATTGTGCCCGTATAGAGGGAACGGCCGCGCCGCCGGTTATTGCCGAATGCGTTGGCCAGCGCGAACGGAGTGGACGCTCCATTGTTGACGCTTCCATTGATTAGCAACCGGTCGCCGGCCTCTTCGCTCGGTGACGACGTCTGCAGGGTCGGCGATGACGGCGTATCCGAAAATCCGACGGCCGGATTCCCTTCCATTTGAAGTATCGGGAGCATCTTCAATTCCCATGCAGCGATTTCAGTATCCGAAGTCGAGATGCCCTCCCGACGCGCTGTTTCGAATCCCGGCATCTCCACTTGAACTGTCCACGGGCCGGATCCCAGCTCCGGAAATGCATAGCGGCCTTCCGCATCCGTGACCGTATGAAATTTCTGGTCCTCCCGGGTTGCAGTGACGACGGCGCCGGGAATGGGCACTTCACCGAAGCGTACCAGGCCTTCGTGTCTCAAGGGGCCGGCTAAGGCCATCATGAGAATGGGAACAATCACCAGGAAATACTTCATGGATGTCTGTATACCGGGCCGGCCAGCGCGACCCGGATTTAATTCAGGCTCAACTTATAAACGCGGACATAGCCGGTTTGTTACCTGCCTGCCGCTAATTTTCTGACGGCTTGTCGGCTCGATCGATCACAAGGACCTCCGCAGGACCTCGGGCGGGGTCCATTCTGAAGCCCAGCTGGTTCATGATTTCCGGCCAGACGGTGACGGCGCCAGGACCAACATCAAACTTCCCGACGTCCAGAGTGACCTGGGGGATATCCAGCAGCCCTTTCTGTTCTGTCTTGTCGACCACCATGCGTCCGACATTTCCCTGAAAGAAATTAAAAATCGTGGATACAGGAACCGCGCTTGCCCATACGGTCACCCTCCCTGCAGGTGGATCGACGCCAACGCCGAACGAGCCACGCGGCAATTGATCCGGCGAAAGTGGTCCGCCGGGCTGTGGAGGAGGCGGTGGGGTTTGATCGGCCGAAAGCTGGACTCTGCCCATCTTTACCAGGACCAGGTTATAGACCGGTATTTCCTTTGTCTCGCGATGCAAAACGAGGCCGAAGCGATCGGCTAGCATGTTTTGCAGCATTGCCTGAAGTTTTGGAGCTTCCCCGATATTCAGCTGTTGCTGAGTGTAAACAGGCGAACCTTCGGGTAACGTTGCCTGAATATCAAATGCAACAGATTGTCTCCAGTCGGGACCGCCGGAGATAAGCTCCTGCTCCTGAGAAAGCCGGCAGTGTTTGCCGTAGGCGAGAGTGATCAGCCGGTAGAGCGTGACGTTTGTTGCCACAAAGCGACCGGGATTGACCTGGAACATCCCGGCGCAAGGCGCGGGACCCGCGGGGCCGCCGTTTCTTTGGCCTGGCCCGCCACCTCTTTGCCCTCCGCCACCGCGTGCCCCGGTTGCGGCTCGGATCGACACGACTTCGAAGACGTCACGCGTTTGAACTGGAGGCGCCGCGGTCTTGGGTTCCCGCCCGGGTGTGAGCGCTACAGCCACGGGACCGGGAGCCTGCGGCTCCACCACCACTTCCGGCAGAAGCGGCGGAACAGGTATTGTCTCCGCACGGATGACGGGCGGTGCGGTAATTTGTGCTGCCTGCAGAACCCCTGCCGCAAACGGAGCGACGAATGGAACGGCGAGCGAGGCCGTCAGCAAGGCGGCTGCGCCCAGACCCAGTTGGCGCGTCACGCCATTTCGACGGATGTCCTCAATACGCTTTTTCAGATCCGAGCCCGTAACTCCCGCCGCACAGGTTAATGGGGATTCGAGGCAGAATTCGCACACCTTCAGAATCCCCTCAGCGTAAGTGCGCGATTCGCCGCCCAGGCGAAGTACAGCCTCGTCACAGGCCTTCTCGCGTTCCTCGAGAAGCCGGCTTCCAATCCACCAGACAAGCGGATAGAACCAGAACACGGCTTCAACCACCATATGCACAGCTGCCGTCAGGTTGTCCCACCGCCGCTGATGGGTCAGTTCGTGCAGCAGAATAGCTTCCAACTCCTGATCCTCGAGCCGTTCGGAGAGATCCACCGGCCACGCAAGAACCGGACGCACGATGCCAAAGACGGCAGGCTCGACGGTTGCACGTGCGCCAACGATTGGAAGCGCCTTTCGCATCCCAAGACGTCCTTCCAGACGGCGCAGTGCCGACAGCTCGCGGCCTTCGGTCAGAATCTCTACTCGACGTGTTTCTGAATGGCGCAACGCGGATCTCGCGCGACTCCACCGGATTCCCCATCGCATGAACATCAAACCTGTTCCGCAAAGCCAGACTGCGACAAAAACTACGGGGAATGTGCTGCCTGAAGATTCCGGGTCGGATGCAGGAATGGAGTTCACTTCTGCCGGCGCAGGCGGACTGGCCGTGAACGGCTGTGTCACCTGGACGATGACGGCAGATGGCAGGAATGGTTGCACCGCGGGTTCCGAGGTGATCCGCCAGCTGAAAAGGCTTCCAACGCTCACAAGCAGAGACAGCGGGACGAGAAATTTCACGGACGCAACCCACCAAACCCAGTAGCGCGTTCGGGCAGGATGCTGTCTTAAGAACAGAACGACTACTCCCGCAGCAAGCGCAAACAGCGTCGATTGCCACAAATGATTCGCGAAGAGAGAAAACAACGTCGACAGCGTCATGACTTCCCCTTTCTGGAAAGGTTCTGCAGCGCCTTTCGCGCCTCTTCCACGTCCTCAAGCGTCAGCTTGCCGGATTCAATCAGGTGGGCCATTACCGGCTGGGGACGGCCGCCAAAAATGCTGAGGATCTCGTCAAGCAACCGCCGGTGCGCTGCCCCACGAGAGACGACCGCTTCAAACATGTGCGCGTTGCTGATCTTTCGGACGCGACGCACGGCCTTCTTTCCCTCGAGCCGGTAGACCGTCGTTTGAATGGTCGTATAAGCGGGCCGTTGCGCCTCGGGAAATGCTTCCTGGATTTCCCGAATCGAAACTACACCCTGCTGCCAGAGAACCTCCATGATCTGAAGCTCCAGCTTTGACAATCTTGGATGAGCCATAAAAATATTCCCTTCGCGGATATCTCTACTATTGAGGCGTAAGTTCTACTATATGTGTTTGTTTTGATGCAAGTGTTTTTAGCACTGATCGCCGGTGGCGCTTTCGCGCGCTTTCTTAAATGACGCGCCGAAGACGCATCCGAAAATGCGGCAGTGGGTTGTTTTTGATTTCAGACGGTATCGCGTCTTTTGCGATGCCGCAGGGGGTTCCCAGGCCGCGTGCTCACAAGGTTTGCTTCGGTACCTCCCCTCCTAAATTAGGACGGCAAGCACTGCTGCGTTGAAAAGTAGCCCTTGCCGAAAGTGACAATTGACCATTAGCCATTGTTCAAAGGAGGCACAAATGCCCGCTTACGTTATCGCCGACATCGACGTTCAGGATGCCGCAACATTCGAGGAGTACAAGAAACTCTCCGCGCCGAGTTCCGCTCCTTTCGGAGCGAAGTATCTAGTTCGCGGAGGAAAGGTAGAAGGACTCGAAGGGGCATGGATGCCGAAGCGTTTCGTCGTTATCGAGTTCCCGTCGTTCGACAAAGCGAAGGAATGGTGGAACTCTGAGCACTACGCCGGAGCAAAAGCGATTCGCCAGTCCTGCGCCCGCTCGAACTTCATCGTTGTGGACGGAGTCTGAGACCCGGGAAATCCCCCTGGACGGCGCGCACCCGTACTTCGACAGACGATTCCGAAATAGTGATATCGGTGTCGTAGGTGTTCGGAAGATTCCTGATCGCCACGGAGTATTCGCCCTGGAAACTGCGGAACTCGAAAGTCCCATCCGCGCGAACAGGCAATTCATGTATGCCCAGGATATCCGTCACCTCGATCGTCGGTCGAAAGCGCTGGAGTTCCTCCAGCCGTCCGCTGCCTTCGATAACCAGGCGTCCCTTTTGTAGCGTCGGCTCCTTTAGGACGACGTCGATTCCCGAACGATCCTGATTCGTGATGGGCAGGAATACCGTCGCGCTCTGCATGGTGGATCCGGAGCCGAGACGTGCTTTCAACTCGTAATCCCCGGGTCGAAGCTGAGCGATCTGGAATGTTCCGTCGGCGTTCACAGGAGCGCGCCGGGCAGCCGCCGGCGAAGACGGCATCGACAGCGTGACAACCGCTTGCGAGCCCGTGGGAGACTTCGATTTGTCCAGTATCCGTCCGCGAAGCGCGCGGGTTCCGACCGCGAGGGTGAACTGAATTGTTGATGGCGGTGTTGAAGAAAAGATCAGAATTTCCGACGTCGGATTCCAGAGCCCTCCGGACGCGCTCTTGATATACGTGCCTTCCGGAAGTTCCTCTACACGAACCCAAGACTGTTCGTCCGCGCGAAACTGCAATTGAAAGCTGCCATCGCGCTGCACGACACTCGATTCCGAGCCGGCCCTGATACGTGTTATCGAGGCAGGCAACGGCGTACCGCCTTCCATGAGTAACTTTCCAGCGATGGGAATTAAACGCGGGCCCAGCGGAGTGATGATCAATCCGAGTCCGGTGACACTCTCGTTTCGGACATCGAGGTCGACGGTTTCAGTACGGTAAGAGAACCTGGCGCCAGGAATTTCGGCAGCGATCGTGTATTGTCCGGGGCTCACCTTGGGAATTTCAAAGTTTCCGGTCGGCGCCTGAAAACGGGATCCCGAAGCTCGTTGCTTGGAACGTTCCCAGAGAACAATGACGGCGCCGTTTACGGCGCGACCCGTAGTGCCATCGACGACGCGTCCGCTGACCACGTAGCTTCCCTGCCCCACATTGGGTTGTTGCCGGATGGAAGACGTGAGAGTCAGCACAGCCAACGCAACGAGCGTTGACGTCATGAGATCTTCTCCTGCCTTACGGAGTGCGTGTCAATTCGTCGTCGATAATCTTCGCGATCGTGTCGTAAGGCTGATTGCCGCCAAGAAAGCGGCCGTTGATGAAAAGAGCCGGCGTCCCGTCAACACCCAGCCGGTTTCCCTCTTCCAGGCTGGCGCGCACGGCTGCGGCATGTTTGCCGGAATCCAGACAGGTATTGAACGTCGCCGCGTTCATCGAGAGTGCTGCGGCTTTGGCCTTCAGGTCGTCGACGGTCAAATTCCTCTGATCGGCAAACATCGCATCGTGGAGTTGCCAGAACTTGTCCTGCTCGTTCGCGCACAGCGACGCCTCAGCCGCTTTCTGGGCACGCGGGTGGATGTTGTTCAAGGGGAACTGACGATAGACGATTCGAATCTTCTCTTTGTATGTTTCTTCGATCCGCTTCAAGGTCGGAAACAGGCCACTGCAATAGGGGCATTCAAAATCCGAAAACTCTACAATCGTGACAGGCGCGTTGGCGGGCCCTCTTGAAGGATGTCCGGTAGTCTCCACCTTAGCCCGATCCGGTTCCACCAGAGATTTAACGCCGTATTCCTTGCGAAGTCTCGAAACGAAACTGGAGAAGGTGGCTTCCTGATTCCGCTGCATCAGATAATTGCGGATCTCGAGCGCGGTCTCGATAAACGATCCCTTTATCATCGATCGGTTGTCGTCGTAGAACTTGCGGATCGTCTCTTCCGAAGGGACTGCAACCTTGCTTTCCACTTCCTGTTTCAGGAGCTCATCTACAGAGAGATTCCTCTTCTTCGCTTCCAGGTCGAGGACCCTGCGGTTGATGATCTCCTCAAGAGCGTCTTGGATGGCGCCTTTCTTATCGCGCTCCAGTTTCGCCATGAACTGCTTCTGCTGGAGATCCAGTTTCTCGAGCTCGGGCGCAGCAGCTTTTTGAAGCTCGGCTTCGGTAATGGATTCGCCATTGATCGTCGCTACTGGTTTGGACTGACCCTGGGCGGCGCATGCCACGCCCGTAAAGAGAAGGAGGGTGACCCCAAGTCTCCACAAATGAAATCTGCCATTCATATCGTCACTCCCGGGAAGCTTCTCATGACCACCGGAATCCGGTGATAACCAGTTTGGCACACGGCCATAGCCCCGCTCGTTCTTTTCACTGTCCGATTTCAACACGGTCCCCAATCTTTAATTCCTCCAGCTTATCGCCGACTATTATGGACTCGCTTCCCGTCACGCCGCTGGAAACATACGCATCGCTTCCGACCTCCTTTGCGACCGAGACGGGTTTTGTTTGCACGACGCCCTCCACCACAACCAGGACGCTCTTCACACCTTCTCGCTCGACAATCGCGCCGCGCGGCACCACGTAGAGTTTGGGTTCCGTTGTTTCCTTCTTTGGCGGAGCTGTCGAAAGGAACGTCACGCGAGCGTTCATCTCCGGTTTCACAAACTCGTCGGGTTTGAGGAACTTCACCTTCACCTGAACGGTCGCCTTTTGGCGATTGGCTTCGGGAGCAATTTCATCAACCCGGCAATCGTATTTTCGATCAGGATACGCATCGGTCACGACGATGCAGGGCTGCCCTGGCGAGACGCGGTTGAAGTCGTTCTGATTGATGTCCAGTTCCACCTGGATGTCGTTCAGGTCCGCAAGTGTGACCACGAAAGACTTCGCGCCCCGGTCTCCAACGAAAGATGTCGTCAACATTTCACCCTGTTCCACATTGCGTTCGAGAATCGTGCCGGAGATCGGCACGTGAATCTCTGTTGCCTCCAGAAGCGTTTTGGCATAGTCGGCAGCGGCGCGGGCTCCAGCCAGTTCAGAGCGGGCATTGTCGATCTGTTCGACCCGGGGTCCCTTGTGGATTAACTCATAGCTCTTTCTGGCAGAGTCCAGAGCGGCGCGCGATGTCTCATAGCGACCGCGGGCATCATCCAGATTCTGCTTCGAAAACACGCCTTCGTTGACCAGATTTTCGATGCGTTTGAAGTTGGCTTCATCGGTCCGCAGCTGAGCCTGGGCGCGCTCGACCTCGGCCCGGGCCCGATCCACTTCCTCCGGACGCGAGCCGCGTTCAAGCTCCGTCAGTCGCGCCTGTGCGGATCCTACGGCAGCCACCGACTGATCGTACTGTGCCCGATACTCACGATCCTCGAGACGCACCACAACCTGACCTTTCGTAACGCGATCCCCCTTGTCGACGCCTATCCAGGCGACGCGGCCCGCAATCTTCGACCCGACCTGAATTTTATGGTGCGCAATCACATACCCCGTCGCTACGAGCACCGGAGCGTCCAGGGACGATTCCAAACGCGGCTTGACCGTGCTGACGACAACGGCGTCGGGCCGCCGCAGAAAAGCATAGGCCGCTACAGCGCCGAGGAGTCCCAGGATAACGACTGCAGCAATCCACTTTCCCGCCCCGGATCGCCGAGTGTCGCCACGCTGGCTGCGATCGATACGAAGTTTGTTGAGATCCGCCGATATCTGATCCATCACTACCTTTTTATTGTGACGTGTGGGGTGCCATGCGCGAGACCTTAACTTTACGCTGGAGGGAGGGAAATCTCAAACGGAGTGTGAAGAGGGGCAGGAACGGGAATGGGGGTTTGCTTGGAGAATTTCGAAATCGGACGAACGGAAAACTCAAATCCGAAATTTCAAAATCTCAAATCGGACGTCTGATCTGATAGCTCCGATTTGAGATTTCTAATTTCGGATTCGGATTTGGGCTTTCCGTTCGTCCCATTTCGAAATTCTCCCCTTCCTCACTTCGGCGGCGGCGCCGTGCGGCAGGGGGACGGTGCAAATTTTGAGCCGTTCTGTTCGAGTTTGAATTGCGTGCTGGTGTAGAACGGCCCCGTGAGATACCGGGGATCCTCGATCACCGTGATCACCAGCAGGAACGTCTCCTCTCCGGGCTCCGCCGGCAACCGATGGAAATACTCCGTGATGGACGCATTTTCGCTGTAGGGGACGCCGTTCTTCCGCAAGTACCCCTCTCGGAAGTTTGTCGTGACCACCTTCAAGGCTCCTCCCTGAGATAGCGAGCTGGCGGGTGGGGGGCCGCCGCGCTGGCCGCGACCGCCTCCGCCGGGCACGACCGGTCCGGCGTTATTACCGATCTGCGCGCGGACCGGCCCGCGACCGCCGCCGCCCGGAGTTTCCCACTGCGCTGTTGAGAATCCCTGCCAGGTTTTTTCTCCCGTGGCCTGTTTCGCTCGATCAAAGTTGAAGAGTCGCGTCTGCGTACCCGCGTCGAAGTCCAGCTTCAACGTATTGTCGTCCTGCCAGGTGATGTGGATGCGGCCCGGTTGACGGATGATCCCGCCGACGCCAAATGCCTTGCACTGCAGACCTGCCGCGTCATCCTTCGCCAGGTCCCAGCTTCGCGCCACGCGCTGGCCCTCCTGCGACAACCCCAGGCTTTCGAAATCTCCGTTCCTCGGTGTTGCGATGCGGTGCCGCCAGTCTTCGCTGACAACGGACACCCAGTAGCCGGTGAGATCCACGGGAGCGGAACCCCGCGCGCCCGCACCAGCCCCTGCGCCACGACCGGCAGGAGCAGCGCCGCCGCGACCTCCCTGCTGCTGCGCCCAGACCACGCCACAACATACGACCCACATGACAATGAATGCTGAAATTCTGGTCTTCATTTTTTTGCGCTCAGAATCCTGTAAAGCGCCTCGACGAAGTGCGTGGCGCTTTCGGCGCCATAGCGTAAGTCGTAATCCAACGTCGGCCGGGCCGCTTTCACCTGGTCGAGCGTCATACCCTTCTTCACCATGTCCTGGATGCGATCGCGAACGATCACGACCATATCGCGGTATTCCACGATATCCGCTTCATCCCCAATGCGACCGTGGCCGGGAATGACATACGTCCCGCCTTCCTGCAAGTACTTGGGGACGGCGATCGCAAGCATCCTGTTCAACCCGTTCAGCAGTCCATCGAGCCCGCCACCGGCCTGCGCATCGATGACGGGGAACGTCGTCGTCAGAAAAATGTCGCCGGCCACGAGCACATCCGAGCCGCGGAAGTAGACGATGGAATCACCGCCGGTGTGTGCTTCGGCGGGGTGATACAGCATTATCGCCTCGCCGTTGAAGGAGAAATCTCTCCCCTCTTCGTAGTAGGTCTTGAGCGGGCGTTCCGTGATCGACCGATTCATTTCGCTCATGCGCGCCAGCGTTCCTTCATGCGCGACGATATCGGCAGGATTGCCATTCACCGTCTGGCCGGCCTGAGAAATGGTTTCGTTGCCCCCGGTATGGTCGACGTCCGGGTTCGTGTTGATGATCCATCGAATCGGTTTCGTCGAGAGTTTGCGGATAGCCGCGAGAAGCTTCTCCCGCGCCGCCGCGGCTCCGGTGTCCACGACAACGACACCTTCCTCGCCGATCTGAACCGCAACATTCGCTCCCGCGCCGACGAGCATGTACACATTCCCCTGAACGTGAATCGTTTCGATCTCGTTACGAACATCGGGCGGCCGCGTGCGGACTGCCGGAGCAGGATCGCGCGGCAGGGTGAGCGGAGCGTTAGCTGTGAGTTTCGACACGTATTCCGGATAAGTGGATTCGGCGCCGCCCCAGACGGCCGTCAGCGGCAGCCCGAACTTCTTGGAAAAATCGGCCGCAAAAGGAGCAGCTCCCGGCAGGAAATGCGGGACCTTCGTCTGGTCCATCGGCACTTCCATGAGGTATTCGCAGTTATAGAGCCAGTTCTGATTTCCGCGTTCCATCAACACGAACTCTTGGCTGTTGACGTAGGGCTCCGTCAGATACACCGGGTCGGTGATGATCATCACGTGAGATAGAAGATTCCCATGACGGATGAAGTGTTCGACCACCGTCGTCAAATCGCTACTCGGAATACCGCTACGTCGAAGGAACTCCTTCTTGATGTGCGTGCTCCGCACAGTGAGGACATCTCCGTTCCACTTTCCCGTCGAGAAGCCCATGAAGGTGTGCGGCGCGTAATCTGGCGGATGCGGCCGTCCGTCCATCCAAATGGTCCGGTACTGCTGGTACGTGCCGATATAGATCTTGTACGCGATGATTTCCTGCGTGGCAGGAAGCTTCTCTTCCCAGAGCCGGAATTGCAATGGGCCGCGGTAAATGTGCGCGAGGTTGTACGGCTGGCACTGGTGCTCCAGCAGATTCACCCGCCGGACGTCATAGGACTCGGCGTAACGGCGGGCGCCTTCGTTGATGGGAACGCCCGTGAAATCGCCCTGAATGTCACCGGGGACGCGGTCGGACTGATCCTCGTGATAACGCCCCGCCCATTCCCCGACAATGCTGATCTGCGCAGAGGCCGGCGCCGTGACCGCTAACGCGAGGACGAAGGCGGCCAAGACACGGATTGTTCGTGCGGCCATTTATTGGACCCGACCTTCCCAACCGAAACCGTCGGATTTGCGCCGCAGCGATCGCAGGAGCATGCGGTTGTCGCTGGCCTCGCGACCCGGAGCGCCAGTGAGGGTCACGATATCCCCATACTTCAGCGTTTCGTTCGTGACGCCCTGAGCGCCCAACTGCGATGCCCCGCCCCATTCGACCGACCATCGCTGAATCTGTCCCTTGTCGTCCTTAACCTCGACGTGAATGAACGAATGCGGATTGCGAAACTGAAACTGCACCAGCTTCCCTTCAATCTGCACCGTCTTATCTTCGAAGTATGTCGCCACAAACGAGTGATGCGCGCGGGCCTGGGCGGCAGCCAGTATCCCAATGGCAAGGACTGAGACAACTAGTCTGAGTTTCATCGTTGGTTCTCCTGATATGTCGTTCGTTACACTAGCGCGGAATCACGCCCAAACTCAAGAAATCAGGGGAGGAAAGATCCGGTTGGTGGGTACCTCGGGGGCTGACCCGATCCGCTAAGTTCTGGGCCGGTACCGGGAAGCTTTCGATGTGAGCTGTTAGACGTCGGACAATTCCCCTTACGCCTTGAGCAATCCCAGTGGGTCACCGGGTTTGTAGCCTGGGAACACCTGTTCGGGAGACCGTCCTATGTGATCCCGAACGAGTTCGCTCAATACAGCTCGAAAGTCTGTGGTGACCTCCAGATCTCTTCGTTCAAAAAGCTGTTCAGGCTGAAGGCCAGGCCAGCTACCGAAAATCTTACCGCCGTTCACAGGACCGCCCAGAACGAACATCACATTGCCGTGGCCATGGTCGGTGCCGTTGTTCCCGGATTCAGCGGCTGTCCTTCCGAACTCGGACATCGTGACCAGCACGATATCCTGCATACGATCTCCCATGTCCCTCGCGAACGCAGCCAGCGAATTGCCGTACTGGTTGAGCAGTCCGGGCAGTTGTCCATTCTCATTCGCGTGATGGTCCCATCCGCCGATTTCAGCAAA
>DASTBJ010000109.1:0-7248 GCA_035712125.1 Terriglobia bacterium | reverse complement strand
CTAAACTCCTTCACCCCTTCGGGTGAGTTTCGAAAAATGGATGACCATCCGTGTTAGAATTCGCGCCGTCAACTCCGCTCGCTTTATAAGGACGGTATCCATGCGCATGAAGGAAAGCGTTTTCGTCTGCGCGATGCTTTCGTTTCTGTTCATGCCGGTCGCCGCAACACAACAGCCTGCCGCAACTGCGGACTCCGATTGGGAGATGTACCGCAAGGACCAGGCAGGCACCGGCTATTCACCGCTCATTCAGATCGATACTCGCAATGTCGCGAGCCTGACTGAGGCATGGACCTTCAGCCTCCAAAGCGACGCACCGCCGGCCGCAAATGCACGCGGCCGAGGTGGAGCAGGCGGCGTGAATTCCCAGGCGACGCCGATCGTAATCGGCGGTGTGATGTACGTACCCACTGCAAACCGTGTCGTTGCTCTCGAGTCGGAAACAGGAAAGGAAATCTGGGGCTATCCACTCACAGGCGGCGCCCCATCACGCCGCGGCGTTGCCTATTGGCCAGGCCAGGGTGCTGCCCTTCCGCCAAGGATCATCTTCACGGCGGGGCGGCGCCTGATTGCGCTCGATGCGAAGACGGGGGCGATCGTGTCCACTTTCGGCAAGGACGGCGAGGTAGACATGAGCATTCCGTACAACTCCGTGCCGGGGATCTACAGAAATGTTGTCGTCGTCGGTGCAAATACGCCACAGGGTACCAGCGGCGGAATCGGCAATCCACGAGCTTACGATGCCCGCACGGGCGCGAAGCTCTGGGAGTTCAGTTCGGTGCCGCAACCAGGCAGTGTCGGCAACGACACGTGGGAAGGCGAGAGTTGGAAAGGCCGTCTCGGCGTCAACGCGTGGCCGTTTTACTTTACGCTCGACGAGCAACGTGGACTGCTCTATCTCCCGCTGGCCTCTCCGATCGGCGGTTACTACGGAGGCGACCGCAAAGGAGCGAACTTATTCGGGAACTCCGTCGTGGCCGTGGACATCCAGACGGGAGCCTATAAGTGGCATTTCCAAACAATCCATCACGATCTGTGGGACCACGATCCGCCTGCCCCTCCGGGACTGTTTGACGTCGTGCGCGACGGGCGTACGATCCCTGCGCTCGCGCTCACAACCAAGTCGGGATACATGTACATCCTGAATCGTGAAAATGGTCAGCCGATCTTCGGCGTCGAAGAGCGTTCGATGCCCAGGAGCGATGTTCCGGGAGAGCAGGCGTATCCGACGCAGCCTATTCCCGTGAAACCGCCGGCTATTGCCCGCGTTAGTTATAAGCCCGAAGACCTCGTTACTGCGGCAGACACTACACCCGAGCATGCGAAAGCCTGTCAGGACCTGATCGACAGAATCGGCGGGGTGAAGAATTCCGGCCCGTTTACGCCGTTCGGCTACCGCGCAGAAGACACGAAGCCTCCGAGCACTCTGCTCTTCCCAGGAGGACTCGGCGGGGCGAACTGGGGTGGAACAGCCTTCGATCCCAATTCGCGATACGTCTTCGTGGCAACGCAGGACGTCGGCGCGCTTGGCTCCATCGAAAAGGCGCGACCAGGTTCACCCTTCTTTTATGAAAAGACGACTCCGGGTCAGAACAACTTCGACGTGCGGATCGGCGATCAGAACTGGCCCTGCCAGAAACCGCCATGGGGCCGGCTGGCGGCCATTAGCACATCCACGGGAGACGTCGTCTGGCAGGTGCCGCTTGGCATCACCGAACAACTGCCGGAAGGAAAACAGAATACGGGCAGACCTCTGCTCGCAGGCGCTATCGTTACCGCCGGCGGAGTTCTCTTCATCGCCTCCACTGACGATAATCGCTTCCGTGCTCTCGACCTCAAGACCGGAAAGCAACTCTGGGTGACCAGGCTCTCGCGGCGCGGGAACGCCAATCCGATCACCTATCGAGGGAGGGACGGCAAGCAGTACGTCGCCCTCGTTTCAACAGATATGCTGACGGCGTACGCATTGCCGTAAAGTCCTCCAGCGTATATCGTGCCGCTCAAATGCCGAACCGGTTACGTTGCTCCTTCGGGCGCGCCATGCCTTGCTCATGGTGGCGCTCCCAGATCTGCGCCCACGGGCGGCCGAAGATATCGGGCACAGTGTACTCGAACGTCTGGCCGGGCGACATCGGCGTGGTATGACCCTCAACCGGAAAACTCTGCGGAATGCATTCCATGATCGGAAACGGCTCGTTGGTGCCGCTGAGCCTGTCGAGGTTCTGGACAATACGAAGAGGCTCCACGAACGCTTCCGGGTCGTACAGCACGACTTCCGTCTTGATACCGCTCAGCTTGCCGTCGGCGTCTTTGCGCGGCGTGTATATCTCGATGGACTGGAGTTTGTTGCTGAACTCGAACCCGCCGTGCGAAATCCAACCCTGAATATTCGACGTCCAGGTGATCAGCGCTTCGCCGTCCCAGAACCCGATCGTCTCACCGAACCACTGGGGCACGTCGGGCCCGAGCCGCGGTACGACGCCCTCCACGTTGAAGTCCCGGCCGATGTGGATTTGGGTGATGAGCGTCTTGGCTGCGTTGCGAATGTCCAGAATGAGTTCCGGTGTCATCACGAGATTGACACGGGCGCCGCCATATTGCGCAAACCGCCGCATAAACCCTTCCGGCCAGCAGTACGAACCCGGCCACTGCGCTGCATTGCTCCCCGAGTAGTGATACATCTGCTGGACGAACCGCTTCTGGTACTCGGGCGTGAGTAACGAGAGATACGTCGGTATCTGGAGGACGGCACCATGGAACCAGGTCGCGGTTTTCGCCCGCTGACGCAGGTAGCGGCCGCTCCAGGCGGGCAGCGTCGCCTGCGTGTAGACGGTCGGTCCGCCGCGGTCGCGAGCTTCTTTGAGAAGTGCCGCGTAGTGCTCCTTCGCGGCAGCAAACTCGTACGGGCTGACGATCTCCTTTCGCGGGTAGTCGCGGTCGCAATAGCCCCAGGCCGCCGTTCGCGGCGGATCATCACCGATCAGGGGAACCTCATATGCGCCCCAGATCTGCTCGAGACCGACGGGCGAGTTGCAACGGTAGTAGCGTGCATCGGACCAGAGCTCGCGGTCCTTATAGAAATCTTTGGTCGTGAAAATGTCGATCGGCAGCGACTGGACTCCTGCCGGCGTCGCGCCGTCCCTGGCCGCGTAGATCGGCATGTTGTCGGGAGGTATGCCTGCGCCGGTGAACATTCCCTTGCCCTCCGAACCAACGATCACGTCGACCACGAGCGGATCCCGCGCCCCCCGCCCGGAACTGCTTTGCGGAGTCGTCGCACAAGCCGTCGTGACGAAGCACGCTGCCGTCAGCGCCAACCACAGCACCCTACAATCTGGCATCGCTTCCCTCCCTGTACGGATAGACCGCCCCTGCAAAGGGTGCAAGGTAGCATGCGACTTTCAGGGCTTCAAGGAAACGTTCGAACTAACGGTCAACGGACTGGTCAACGGGCATGTTAGAGTAGCGATCCATCATGAGTCCAAACCGGCGTGACTTTCTGAAAGTCGCTGCGGCGGTTGTTGCGATACCGCAGGCCGCGTCGACGCCTCAGCCGCCGGCTCCTGCGCAAGCCGCAGGCGACGTCATCGTGATCGGTGCAGGAGCGTTCGGTGGTTGGACGGCATACTACCTCGCAACATTGGGCGCGAAGGTCACGCTCGTGGACGCGTATGGCCCCGGGAATTCCCGCGCAACGTCCGGCGACGAGACTCGCGGCATTCGAACCTCGTACGGCGACAGAGGAATCTGGGCCGAACTCTGGACAGGATGGGCAAACGAGGCCATCACGCGATGGAAAAGGTTTGACGAGGAATGGGGCCGCGAAATGAAAGTGCGGTTGTTCTTCAACACCGGCGACTTTATCTTTCGGGCGCGCCGCGATTCCTTCATGGACCGCAATCAGGAGTTGTGGAAGAAATCGGGAATTCCTTTCGAGGTTCCCATGGTGGAAGACATCGCGCGAAGTTATCCGGTCATTAATCTTCGCGAGATCACCGTGGCAACCTACGAGCCACGGGCTGGAGTCGTACGGGCGCGCCGTGCATGCGAGGTTATGGCCGAAGCATTCCGGCAAGCCGGTGGTGAAGTCGTGCTCGGGTATGCGTCGCCCGGAGACCGCAACGGCCGCCGCCTTGAGAATGTCAAAACGACCGGCCCGACCGCAACGCTTCGCGCGGACAAGTATGTTTTCGCACTGGGGCCGTGGTTTCCGAAGGCGTTTCCGGATCTGATGGCACCTCGGATTCGCACGCCTATCGGCTACGTGCACTATTTCGGAACGCCGCCGGGCGACGATCGATTTACGTTTCCGAACATGCCAAGCTTCAACTTTCCCGGCGTCACCGGCTGGCCGGCGTTACCGCCTGATAATCGTGGATTCCGAGTGCGGCTGCGCGGCGACATCGCAACGGACCCGGATGTCAGCCAGCGCGTATTTGATCGCGAGAAAGACAGGGTTGCGCATGACTTCGTGCGGCAACGGTTCCCGCTCCTGCGAGGTGCTCCACTGCTTGAGACCCGGGCCTGTCATTACGAAATGAGCGCGTCCCGGAATTTCATCATCGATCGCCATCCGCAATTCGACAACGTGTGGTTTGCCGGCGGAGGCTCGGCCGAGGGATTCAAGTTCGGGCCGGTTGTTGGAGAGTATGTGGCAAAGCGCGTCGCGGGGTTGGAGACGGACGAAAAGCTGGCCGAAGCATTCAGCCTGAAGATGTCTGAAACACTGATCACGTCCAACACCTCAGGGGCGCCGGCGTCCAGTCTCACCGGCGTGTATTCGCAGGCGCAGGCTCGACGGGGTGCCGAAACGTATCGACGATTCTGCAGCGCCTGTCACACGCCGGCGAGCCACAGCGGAGATTCTTTTCGCACGACATGGACCGGTCGCAGCGCTGGTGAACTGTTCGATTACTTGCGCACCACGATGCCCGACGACAAGCCCGGCAGACTCTCCCGAGCGCAATACGCCGACATTGTTTCGTATCTCCTTCAGCTGAATGGAATGCCTGCCGGTGCGCAGCCACTCAGCGCGGATCCCAAACTACTCGGAAGAATTCGAATTGCGGGCTGGTCGAGCCGCTGAATTCTGGGGACAGCCTCCGAATTCCAACCGTCCAGAGTTGACGCGCGAAATAACCCCTTGATGTCCTCTTACTCCTGTAGAAAAATGGTGTGCCCTTTGCCATCTTCGGAGCCGACGAGTCTACAGCGATCGTCGAGAAATCCCCTCATGCCTCGAATGGCTCGGGTCGTCTGTCCGGGTGTTCCTCACCACGTCACGCAACGCGGAGTGCGGCGTTTCAACGTGTTTCTGGACGAAGCTGACCATCAGCGATACCTGGAATTACTGGCGCTCTACGCACCCAGGTTCGGTCTCGGAATCACGGCATACTGTGTGATGACCAATCACGTCCACATCATTGGCGTGCCTGAACATGAGAGTTCGATTGCGAAAGTGTTCCGGGATTGTCATGGGAACTACGCCGCAGAATTCAACAAGAAGTATGGTAAGACAGGGCACGTCTGGCAGGCGCGACCATTCTCTTGCGTTCTGGATGAAGCGCATACCTGGGCGGCAATCCGCTATGTCGAACGCAACCCTGTTCGCGCCGGGATGGTTACGCGTGCGGAAGATTACCCGTGGTCCAGCGCTCGAGGTCATTGCGGGTTGACCACAGATCCTCTGTTGAGCCCCGCGATTGACGAATCGCTGGTCAGCAATTGGAGTGCGTGGCTTGCTGAAGGCACCGACAATGAATACGAGCGCCGCATTCGAGATCGCACGTACACGGGTCGGCCGTGCGGAGACGACGATTTTGTGAAGCGAGTGGAAGCCATTGTCGGTCGTCCACTGGCGCCGGGAAGGCCCGGACCAAAGCGCCGTAATCCCGAGGGAGAAGTTGAACGGTCGCTTTGGACACCAACGGTGGACTGAATTCGGAGGCTGTCCCCAGATCAAGGCTGGGACGCGAATCGGATGATGCGTTCCGCAGTTTCATCACCTTCCTCACCAACACGGGACCAGATCGTCGCGTGATTGCGAGTGGCGATCATGACGATATCGATGCTCTTGTGGCCGGCTGCCTTCATGGAGGCAGCGAACTCGACGTTCTGTTCCCGGCGCCAGTCCTCATCGCGCTCAGCATAGAGGATGAGCATTGGGGGCGCACCAGCCTGGAGATGATGCGCCGGCGATGCGTCTATCCAGACGTTGCGATCGTTACCCCACACGCTCCTGTCGCGGTCCGGCGCGACGCCCCGGCGCTCGACCCAGTAGAAAGCGCTGACTGGAATGGTGCCGCGAATGTCGCGGGGCGACAGGTTGTGCGCTGCGAGATAGCGCGGGTCCGTGGAGAGCAACGCGGCGAGGTAAGCACCTGCGGAGTAACCGACAAGGAAGACCTGCTCGGCGTTGCCGCCGTACTCGGCAATGTGACGTTTCACCCACGCAAACGAAGCCGCCGCGTCCTGTACATGAGCGGGATGTGAGACTTCCGGAGAGAGTCGGTAGTTGACGACGGCCGTCACGAACCCGGCGGCCGCGAATCGTCGTCCGATATAGGCGTCCTCACTTTTGTCCCCGCCCATAAGTTGGTTGCCGTAGTACGAGATGATCACCGGAGCATTGGGGCGGCCTTCCGGGAGGTAGAGATCGAGCTTGTTCTTACTGTTTGCGTAACCGGCGCCCTGGAGATAAGGCACCTCGCGCACCACCCGCACTTCGTACGATTCGACGCCGGCTCGCGCTGTCGGCTGCACCACACACAGGACGACGAGAACGACCCAGCCGAGTTTGAGAGGAATTTTCATCGTTTAAGTCGGACAGAGCATATGCGGCTTTGCCGAAACGAGCAAATACACTTCGCCCTATTAATAGCGAATTGGTCTTACCAAAAAATATTATCGGACCGCAAAGGCGGGCAGTATGCTGAGCCCAATTTTAAGTCGCGAATTTCTGGATTTGAAGGTCGGTAAAGAGTCCGAAGACTTGAGCGGCAACACGGCAAGCTCATAGTCAATGACCTGAAGACTGTGGCTCTCACGCGTCGCTCCACCGGCTTTTCTCACCTTCTTTCCGTTTGGGGGGGCTACGATGAAAAGGCTTATCGTCACAACCGCGCTGGTCTGTTTCGCACTGAGCCATTACGCATTCGCGCAGGTGAATTCTTCAATCGGTGGATCCGTTCAGGATGCGAGCCGTGCCTTGATACCCGGCGTCACGGTGACAGCGACGAACACACAGAC
>DASTBJ010000108.1:0-12958 GCA_035712125.1 Terriglobia bacterium | reverse complement strand
CCTTGAACAACAGCCAGCAGATCAGTGCCCCTATTACCGTCATCGACAAGCCCCAGGCGAGCAACTGGTTGAAAAGCCGCCGGCCGTTATAGCCCGGCGGGAGTGATGCAACACAGAGAGCTCCAATCGTCGAGAGCGGCGACACATCCACAAGGTGCCCGCTAACATTCATCGTCATCGCAATCGCTGCCGTCGAAGTAACACCTAACTTCGCCGCAAGGCTCGGAATTGTAGGCAGAAAGACGGGCAGAACAACGGCGGACGTACTGGAATAGGCGGAAATCAGGCCCACCGTGCCGGCGAGCAGCGGAACGATCGTTTCGGCGGTCGAAAAGCGGGCGATGAATGCGGCAAAAAGGTCCATGCCGCTGGTTTTTTCCATCAGGCTGATTAATACGGTGACGCCGCACACCATCACGATGGTGCTCCAGGGTACCTTCTTAATCGCTTCTTCCTGATCAGCAGCCCGAAGGAGGGTCAGCACAACAAACCCGGCGAACGCGGCGAGCCCGACATTCAACCCCAGCCAGACCACGCCAAGGATCAACAAGCCAATGGTGATCAGCGTCACCACGTGATTCGTGTTGAGAGGCTCGATGGTTTCCTCGGTGGCTTTGTAGCGTTCCTGCCTTCGCAGCAGTGACAGCCCCCCGAACAGAAAGTAGCCACCGAAAGCGACCACCGCGTGCGCGGCCGCGTTATAAAGCCATGTCTCTGTCTCCATTCCCGTCAAGCCGATGTCGTTCATCAACCCCTTGACGATGACGCCTGTCGGCGCGATCGGTGACAGCGCTCCAGCCTGGACGCCGTTTCCAACCATGATCGCCATCAGAAAAGGCGAGATGTTCATCCGAATTGCTGTGGCAATCGCGATAGGACCGAGCAGTCCGATGGTCGCGATATTGCCTGGGCCCGACGACGCAATCAGCGCCGCAATAGTGAAGTACAGAATCGGGACGAAGCCCACACGCCCGCCGGCAATGCGAATCGCTCCGTGTGCCACTCGATCGAGCGTGCCGTTCACGCGAGCCTGACTGAAAATCAATGTAACCCCGGTCAGCGTGAGGAAAATTTCTTCGGGGAAGCCGCTGATGATGTCCCTCGCTCTCATGTCGCCAAGGTACACGCCAATGATCCACGCCAGCGCGATACACAGGATGCCGACGTTCAACTGGGTGAAACAACTCAGGATGACGGCGAGGGCAAGCGCAATAAGGGATATAAGTCCGAGATGGTCTAGCATGCGATATCCACAAGAACCGGCGCGGCCTCCAAAGATGCGCGCTTGAGCGGCCACACGGCTTCAACATCGTTTCCGCGACAGGCGAAGATCCGGTCGTAAAGATTCACCGTTGGATCACAATGCGGTGCCAGGAACTCCACGCGATCGCCGGGTTCGAGGCTTCGCGATGCCTTCTCAAAGTCGAGAATTCCATGTTCATCACCGGCCCATCGCCACCGTACATCCGGCAAGCCGACCGCCTCGGGTCCGAATGGGCGATCCGTTGCGAAAGACTTAAAGCCGGCATCGACAGTCACAAAGCGTTCGTGGCTGGCGCTCACCACGGTAGCAAGGATCGTCATCGCGGGCGCGAAAGGCACTCCTCCGATCTTGCGATAGGCCACATCCATGAGAGCGTATGACCCGGCCTGCAGTTCGGTCAGTTCAGGAATGGCGAGATCGATGTCCCAGGTTCCGGTCGAGCCGCCCGTGAGGGTTCGCGCGTCGAGTCCACGCGCGAGGAGTTCGCGTTTGATGGGAATTGCCTGGGCAATGGCTTCCGTCGAATGTTTACGCCGCGTGTCCCATCCTTCGGTGTGGGAGCCACTGACCGAATACGCCTGCAGTCCTGAAAAGCGCAGGTTGGACGAATTCGCAACTTCAAGTGCTAACGCCAGCGCGCGTTCGTCGCATGGGATGCCGGTGCGGTGATCGCCGATATCGAGATCCACAAGAACAGGAACCGTGATGCCCGCATGTGCCGCCGAGTCCTGGTAGAGCTGGACCTGTCGCGGATGATCCACCACCACACGGATGTGCGCGCCCTCACGAATCCAATGCGCGATGAGGCCGGTCTTCAAGGATGACGCTACCGGCGTCGTCAGCAGCACGCCGATTCCAGCCGAAGTCATCAATTCCATTTCTGCCACGGTGGCGACGCAAACGCCGGCAGCTCCCGCATGGACCTGGCGTCGTGCTATTTCGATGCACTTGTGCGCTTTGGCGTGCGGCCGGAGTTGCTTGTGCGCTTTGGAGACGGCCGCCTGGAGTGTCGCGATGTTGGATTCGAGATCGTCCAGGTTTACCACAAGTGCCGGAGTCGGCAGATCCTGCTTGAAGACTCGCATCGGGGCGAGAGTATATCGGACTCAGTTATCGGAAAGGCAATAGTTGTCGCGGTGAATTACTTAGCCAGATAGTCTTTCTTGTAGCGGACGTTGTAGTCGTCGAGGCCCTTCTTGAGCTTCAGTTCGATGCGGTGCCACTTGCCATCGGTTAGAGAGTGGGCAGGGTAATAACCCAGACTGTACTGGTTCCGCAGTTCATCGGCGATTTCATCAAGAGCGTCCTGAAGTCTGTTCCGTCTCGTATCGGGCGTAATCAGCCACGCCTTACCTCCGCTGGAATCTGCAAACGCGTTCAGGATCTCCATGTCCACCGCATCCATACTCTGATTATTACCGCCTCCTGGGAACTGTCGACGCCCCGGGCCCGGGAAGGGAATAGGGATGCCGGGTAGACCGACGCCCGGAATGCCGGGGATGGGTATACGGGTTCCACCGCCGCCGCCGGGTAAGGGAGAACGTTCGCTCATTGGCGCACGACCTTCAGGCGCGATTCCCAGGGCATAAACCAGCACTTCGGATTCGCGAACGGCAATTCGTGCGACGTTAAAGTCATGATCGCTGCTTGTATCGACGCCGTCACTGATCAGAAGGATCGCCTTTTTCGAGTATTTGCCCTTGCGGATCTTGTCTGTTGCTTCTACGGCGGCATCGTAAAGCGACGTGCCGGAACCGAGTCTGACTTTGTCCAGGGCGTCGCCCAGTTTGTCCCGATTGCTCGTGAAATCCTGTCGCATCCGAACAGAGTTGTCGAAGGTCATCAGGAAAATTTCATCATCGTCGTGGATATCGCGGAGGAATCGGTCGACGGCGCGGGTGGCCGTCAGAATTTTCCTCTCCATGCTCGTGCTGGTGTCGAGGACGATTCCAACGCTGACAGGCAGGTCCCGGGAGGCTGAAAAATGAACAATTTCCTGGGGCACGCCATCTTCGACGAGCGTAAAGTCTGACGCCTGAAGGCCTTCGACGTACCGGCCGAAACTGTCCGTCACGGTTGCGACGACGTTAACCAGCCGGACGTCAACCCGAAGTTGCGCTGTAGCAGCACTAACCAGGAGGACAACACAGATAAGAGGGAAAAACACTTTGCGCATCGATTTTCTTTTAGATGCGGATCCGTCAAATAAGTTTAATGACCTCTATATATAATCAGAGGTTGTGGAGGAAAGCTATGAAACAAATTGCCTCGCTGCGCGAAGAGCTTACCGCCAGTGTTTTCGCCCATGAGGTGATTCATTCAAATCCTTATACGAAGTGGTTCAAAACCGGCGAGGCCAATACGAACCAGGTGATTGACCTCGTTGTTCAGTTTTCAGTCTTTTCCAACCACTTCATTCCTCTCGAGGCCAAACGCATGGTGAACGCCGCCACCGAAGAGGACGAGAAGGAAGCCAGAGCCATCCTGGGAAGCGAGATCGGAGTGTCTATCGATGCAACGACAGGAAATATCGAAGGCCACCGCTTTTCCCATAACGCGGCGCACATTAAGTGGCTCCGGGATATCGGGGAGATGCTGGGTCTGGATCGCAACCAGCTTGGGAAGTGGGCGCTGGGAAGCGAGGCGACTCACACGTTCCTGAAGCTGTTGGAAGAAGTTTATGGCAGTCCCGACAACAACATCGGATCGGGCGCAAGCTTTGCCATCGAATCGTGGGCCGGCTACGGTATTGGGAAGGGCGAAGTCGCGGAATCGAATAACTTCTGGAGAGAGCTGATCGTCGGACTCGAAAAATACAATCAGAGCACGCGCAAGCCTCTGGGACTACCGCCGCTTAACATTGCGTTCTTCAGGTTTCATTTTGGTTTGGAAACGGGTCACGTCGCCAACGTTGAGCACGAACTGGCCGAGGTCTTCATGCGACGCGATTTCGATCGCGAGAAATGGCTGCTGGGCGCAACTCAGGCGCTGGAAGCAATTCTCATCTTTTGGAAAGGCCTCGACGAGTCTCGCCGAAAACTCGCGTGAGCTTACTGCTGCCCGCGCTGGCCACCACGGGCCCCCGGCGCCTGTCCCCGGGCACCTCCGGGTGCCTGCCCCCGAGCTCCAGCCGTCGGTCGCGCCAATACTGACTGGTTCCATCCTCTGTAGGCCGACTGGATTTTCGAAAAGACCGCAGTTTCCTTGTCTTTCAGGTCGAACTTCTCACCTGGGTCCGTTGAGAGATCGAAGAGGTGTTCGGTATTGTTCTCGATCAGGTACTTCCAGTTGCCCATGCGTGCTGCATCGTAGGCATTGTTCCGCCAGAACAAAGTTCGTTCGAATGGCGCTTGTTCTCCCGTGAAAACGCCCATGAGGTTCGTGCCATCGAGCGGATACTCGGGGCTCGCTTTTGCTCCCGTTACAGCCAGAAACGTTGCGGTCCAATCCATGGTGATTGCCGCCTGGTTTGTCGTTCTGTGGTCGGGAATGACACCGGGCCAGCGGACAATGGCGGGGACACGGATGCCGCCTTCCCACAAGAAGGTCTTCTGGAAAGAAAACGGCCAGATGTTGGAATAACGTTCGCCGCCGTTGTCGCTGGTGAACACGATCAATGTGTTTCGTTCAAGTCCACGATCGCGCAAAGCTTGAAGCACTTTGCCGATTCCGGAGTCCATACTCTTCACCATTTCGCCGTAAATCTCTTGCGAACCTCCGGCGACACCCGCTCTCTGGTTGGACATTCCCGTGGCGCGGTCGCCGGGCCCTTCCCATGGCCAGTGCGGGGCGTTGTAATGCAGGCTCATATAGAAAGGACGGGTCCTGTTCCTTCGGATGAACTGAACGGCTCGATCGGTGAAGAGGTCCGTAAGGTATCCATCCATTTCGACAGCGCGCTCCCCGTCGAACAGATCCATAACGCCCTGGGTATTCCGATGCGTGAAGTACGTCTCACCGGCTCCGACGATCCCGAAGAACTCGCTGAAACCATGCTTCAGCGGATTGAATTTGGGATCGTTGCCCAGGTGATATTTGCCGATGAGAATGGATTCGTAGTCGTTCGCCTTGAGGAGCGATGAAATCGTCGGGTGTTCGACGGGAATTCCGAGCGTAGCGTTCGCATCCGATAACGGCTCCTGCAGTCCGATCGGCAGGCGCTGAGGGTAACGTCCTGTGTGAAATCCGACGCGTGTGGGAGTGCAGACAGCTGCCGCCGCATACGCGTCAGTAAACCGAACGCCTTCACTGGCAAGGCCGTCAAGCACCGGCGTCTTGTAGTCTGGCCTGCCATAACAACTCAGATCTCCGTAGCCCATGTCGTCGGCAAGAATGAAGATCACATTTGGGCGAGTTGGCAGAACGCGTGCCTGCTGCAATACGAGGCCTGCTGCAACGGTCGTACCCATGAATTCGCGACGGTTCATCGTGTTCATCCAGTTACCTCGCGCCGTATACTAAGTCACTTTCCAGGAAGAGCAAAGTCGGCTCTATTTTGTGGTGCACTTTGCATTTTCAGGCAACCGAATGTCCCCCGAAATTAGCTGGACGGCGGCATCGCGTTTTTTTGTGATGCCGCGAGAGGGGGTTTCCACGCCGCATACTTACAAGGTTTGCTCTGGAACTTCCCCACTACGCTCTATCGTCTTCTGAATGGTTCCCCTTTGCTGGCGAGCCGCGCTTCTAAACGCTCCGTACAGTCGCAGTCGTTGCACGCCCAGGCTTTGGTTCCGTTCAAGTCGCGGCAGCGGCTCCGGGCGTGCGCATCCTGCACTTTGAGCAGATCGAAATACTTTTCCCAGTACGGCCGTTCTTCATCAAGCGGTGTGTCGCAGTAACACACCTCGACCCATTGCACGCGTCCGTCGTCGAGTTCACGGGCTTGGTCCATGTTCCGTTGATACTCATCGCCGGCGATCGAGCCCTGCCCAATCGTCCCATCTTTGATGGCCCGGTCGAGCGAATCCTGTCTACCATTCTTTACGCGTGCTGTGACAAGGTAGCGCATGGGCTCATTTTACGCCGAAAATCCCGACTAACCTTTATTTTCTGTTGACTTACAGGCATTGACGCGGTAATCGTTAGTGCATTATCTTGCGGAGGAATCATGAACTCTCGCTCGCTTTTAGCGACGTGTGCGTTGATAGGGACACTGAGCCTCAGCGGCATCGCGGTAGCCGCCGAACCGGACGCCCCATTGGCGGATGCAGCCAAGCGGCGCGATATTGGCGCCGTTCGGACATTGCTGGCAAAGAAGGCGGACGTCAACGCGACAGGACCGGATGGCACGACGGCCCTGGCATGGACGATTCGGATCGACGATCTGGAAACATCGAAAATGCTGCTGGCTGCCGGAGCCGACCCCAAAAAGGCGAATCGGCTGGGTGTTACACCGATTGCTCTCGCGGCAGCGAACGGTAATGTCGACATTCTCCGCGTGTTGCTGGATGCAGGCGTCGACGCGAACACAATCGATCCGAATAACGAACCCGTTTCGTGGGCTGCTATTCGCAGCGGAAACGTCGACGCGGTGAAGATTCTCCTGGACCGGGGAGCGACCGTGGATTTCAAGGATTCCGTGCGTCAGAGCAGTCTGATGCTTGCTGTCCGCGAAGATCGTCCCGACATCGTGCGTCTCCTGATTTCGCGAGGTGCGGAAGTGAACGCGGTAACGCGCGTCGGAAACACTCCGAACTGGGTGCTGCCGAACTCTGTTCCCGGCTTTGGCCACGGGGTGGGCATCGTTCGCGGAGGCCTCCCGGCGAGGGGGTCGCGGTATTTGATTCCGGGCGGGATGACGCCTCTGCTGTATGCGGCTCGCGATGGGCGCATTGAATCCGCCCGTCTGCTGGTTCAGAACGGCGCTCAACTGGAAGCGACCGATCCCAACGGCATCACGCCTTTGTTGATGGCGATCACCAACAATCAGATGGAGACGGCCCGCTTCTTTATCGAACGCGGCGCGCAGATCAACATCGTCGACTGGTACGGACGCAGTCCTTTGTGGTCGGCTGTCGAAGTCCGCAACATGGACGTGGACAACGCCACTTTTGTGAACGGCGTTGATCGCGAGCCGGTCCTTGAGTTGATCAAGATTCTTCTCGATAAGGGCGCGGATCCCAACGTTCGAACAGCGGAAACGCCGCCGATTCGACGATTCATCCTGCCGATCACGGGTTCGCTCGAGTGGGTGGACTTTGTCGGCATGACACCGTTTCTTTACGCTGCCCGCTCCGGTGACATCACTGTGATGAAAATGCTCCTGGAGAAGGGCGCCAATCCGAAGATCCCCACATTCGGAGGCACAACCGCGCTGATGGCTGCGGCAGGGATGAACTGGACGTTCGCACAGACATATGACGAAGGCACTGACCGTCTGCTCGAAGCGGTGAAGCTGTGCCATGGTCTCGGAATGAGCGTGAATGACGCGAATTCGATGGGCCTGACCGCGCTGCATGCCGCGGCCAATCGTCCTGGGTCGGACCCCATCATCAAATACCTTGTCGAGAACGGCGCCAGACTCGATGTAAAGGATAACGAAGGTCGCACGCCGTTGACGTGGGCGGAAGGTGTTTTCCTCGCCACGCATCCCGGGGTGCCCAAGCCCAGCGCAATCGAACTCATCAAGGGTTACATGACTGCGCAGAACATCAAGACGAATGACTAAAATCAGCAAGCTTACATTCGCGATTGCCGCGATACTGCTCCTGCTTCTCGTGGGCAACGCCCAGACACCTGTTTCCGGGCCGCAACCTCAGGCCATGCTGACCCAGTACTGTGCCGGTTGCCATAACCAGACAGCAAGGGCCGGCGGTCTCGCACTCGACACGCTCGACGTGGCCAACGTCGGCAAAAATGGGCACACCTGGGAGAAGGTTGTTCGCAAAATTCGCAGCGGCATGATGCCGCCCAGTGGAGCACGTCGCCCCGAACGTCAGGCGCTCGATGCGCTGGCCTCAGAGCTGGAGGCGCGGCTCGATCGGGCGGCCGCTGCAAGTCCTAATCCCGGATCTCCGTCGCTGCATCGGTTGAATCGGACGGAGTATGCCAACGCGGTTCGCGACTTGCTGGATCTTGAAGTGGATGTGACCACACTGCTTCCTTCTGACGATTCCAACGAGGGGTTCGACAATATCGCGGACGCGCTCAGCGTTTCGCCCACACTCATCCAGGGCTACGTGGCGGCAGCCATGAAGATCAGCCGTCTTGCAGTCGGCGATCGTACAGCGGTTCCGAATCAGGTTACCTACCAGGCGCCCACCGGGCTGAACCAGGAGCAACACTTTGAAGGGTTGCCGCTGGGCACGCGCGGTGGACTGGTCATCAAGCATACGTTTCCGCTCGACGGCGAATACCAGATTTCCGGCGGCGGAGGCCGTGGAGGTGGCGGCGGCTCGGATATGACGATTGATGGCCAGGCGGTGCAGGTCGCCCGCGGCGGTCGTGTTCAGGTAAAGGCGGGGCCTCATACGATTGCTGTCGCGGTTGTCGATGGTCGCCGTGCCGGCGGAGTCGATGAACAGTACGCCGACTACCGCGTCAATTCGAAGTTTGCCGTTGGTGGCGGTGTACAGAGCATCGTCATCACGGGGCCATACAGTCCCACTGGTACCGGTGACACGCCGAGCCGTCGCCGTATTTTCGTGTGCACGCCGAAGAATGCCAGCGAAGAGTCTTCCTGTGCTCGCAAGATTGTTGAGAGCCTTGCGCGTCGCGCCTTTCGCAGGAATATCGTCGATGATGCCGAAATCGATAGCCTGATGACGTTTTATGACCGGGGCCGTAAGGAAGCGGATTTCGAAGCCGGTATCCAGCAGGCGGTTGCGCGTGTCCTTGTAGCGCCTCGCTTTGTATTCCGCATGGAAGAAGAGCCCGCAGGTGTGAAAGATGGCGCTATCTATCGCGTCGATGACGCGGCTCTCGCCTCGCGACTGTCGTTCTTCCTGTGGAGCAGTATGCCCGATGACGAGCTGCTTGATCTTGCCGCTAAAGGGCGGCTCAGGGATCCCGCCATTCTCGAGCAGCAAACGCGGCGGATGTTGAAGGATCCGAAATCAAAGGCTCTGATCGATAACTTCGCGGGCCAATGGCTGTATTTGAGAGATCTGGCTTCGGTAACTCCCGTTACCAGGGAATTCGACGACAACCTGCGTCAGGCGTTCCGGCGAGAGACTGAACTGCTGTTCGACAGTATCGTCCGCGAGGATCGCAGCATCCTGACGGTCCTGGATGCGGACTATACGTTCGTCAACGAACGGCTCGCGCGGCACTATGGAATGCCGGGAATTCGAGGGGATTACTTCCGGCGAATCTCACTGGACGCCGCAAGTCCCCGACGTGGACTTCTGGGGCAGGGCAGCTTTCTGACCGTGACATCGATCGCCACGCGCACGTCTCCGGTGATGCGTGGAAAGTGGGTTCTCCAGAACCTGCTCGGCGCGCCTCCGCCGGATCCGCCGCCGGGTGTCGAAGTCAACCTCGAGGCGGACCCCAAGGCTGCCAAACCCAACACGCTTCGCGAGCGGCTTGAACTGCACCGCACACAGCCGGTCTGTGCGTCGTGCCACAAGATCATGGACCCGGTCGGATTCTCGCTCGAGAACTTTGATTTGATTGGCAAGTGGCGAGACACGGACAGCGGAATTCCGATCGATCCAACGGGAACGCTGGTGGACGGCACCCCGGTTCGGGGCGTTGCGGATCTTCGAAAAGCGCTGCTGAACCGGTCCGACGCGTTTGTGACCGCAACTATGGAAAGACTGATGACTTATGCCCTCGGCCGCCCAGTCGAATACAGCGATATGCCGGCCGTGCGCACTATTGTCCGCGAGTCGGGGAGAAATGATTTCCGCTTCTCGGCTATGATTGTCGGGGTCGTGAAGAGTCCGGCGTTCCAGACGAAAATGAAGAAGGTACAGACAGCAGCAGGCAACTAGATAAGGAGACACCATGGCATTCATCTCGAAGAAGCATCTCTCGCGGCGGACGTTCCTGAAGGGGACGGGCGTTTGCCTGGCGTTGCCTCTCCTGGAATCGATGATTCCAGCCGCTACACCACTGGCGCAGACGGCGGGCGCCGCCCGGACGCGCTTCGGCGCGATCTATGTTCCTCACGGCGCGACGATGTACAAATGGACTCCGGAAAAGGACGGCACCGACTTCGAATTTTCGGAAATCCTCCAGCCTCTGGAACCGTTCAAGAAATACGTCAACGTGATCAGCGATATGAGCCATCCCGCTGCTTATGGCAGCGGCTCCGCCACGGCGAATCACAACCGTTCGGCGGCTGCTTTCCTCAGCGGCGCGCATGCCCTTGAAGGACCTCGAGCTGTTCTGGGTGTCACGGTAGACCAGATCATCGCCAAAAAACTCGGGCAGGATACGCCGCTACCGTCCATTGAAATGATGATCGAGGGTAGCACCCTGAGCTGCGACGGTCTCAGCTGCGCCTATCGCAACACGATCTCCTGGCAAAACGAAACGACGCCTCTGCCTATGCAGAACAGCCCGCAAGTCGTCTTTGAAAGACTCTTCGGTGATGGCAGCACCGACGCGGAGAGAAAAGCTCGACGTAATCTGTCAGTGAGCCTGCTCGATTCGGTCGTCGGCGAAGTCGGCACCGTGAAAAAGAATCTGCCGGCCGCCGATCGCAGCCGCCTCGATCAGTATTTGAACGATGTTCGCGAGATCGAGCGTCGCATTCAAAAGGCCGGTGACCAGCTTTCCGAAGACATCAAGCTTCCGGCCGCGCCGATCGGCATACCGTCAGATTTTGAGGATCACATCAAACTGATGTTTGATCTCCAGGTTCTGGCATGGCAGGCGGATGTAACGCGTGTCGCGACGATGCTGATGGCGAAGGAGCTCAGCGGGGCAGTGTACTCGAAGAGCGGTGTGCGCGACGCGTTCCACACGCTCTCGCACCATTCGAACATGAAAGAGAATATGGACCGTTTTGCGGTGCTCAATCGCTACCACGTGACGATCCTGACCTACCTTCTCGATAAGCTGAAGAATACGCCGGATGGAGACGGCAATCTTCTGGACCATTCAATGGTGCTCTATGGCAGCGCGATGGGCGACGGGAACCAGCACAATCATGATCCGTTGCCGGTTCTGCTTGTTGGAAGTGGATCCGGAAAGCTGAAGGGTGGACGGCACCTGCGAAACGCACCAAAGACTACAATGTCGAACCTGCTGCTCGCGATCCTGGAGAAGATGGAAATTCGTCAGGAGAAGTTCGGCGACAGTACGGGGATGATGACGATCTAGGATTAAAATCGGGGCCAGACTGGCCCCGATTCTTCCTTACACCTGCGCGAGTTCTATCTTCTTCTTCTCCGGGTCGATCGCCTTGATTTTGAACGATCTCAACTCACCCTCGACGTATGGCTCACCGCCGGAGCCCTTTGCGAACGTCTTCGCGCCGCCTTTCCAGGCCGCGGCAAGTTGGTCGGCGAGCGACCCGCTTGACGGTGCAGTCGCACCTGACGATCCCGTCTCAAGCGTGCAGACACCCTCTACGCCCTCGCCGAGTTGCACCCGCACCTCGTTTCCACGTACCTGCACCACTCGACCTGTGATGCGGTCACCAACCGAAACTTCCTGTACGAACTGGTCCGCCGGCGTGGCTTCGAGCTGCTTCATGCTCAGTTTCAACCGCTTCGTTTCAGGCTCGACCGAAACGACTGCCGCACGGACAACCTGGCCGACCTTCACGATCTCGCCAGGCGTCTGGATCCGCTTTTCGTTCGTGAACTCGGAGATGTGCACGAGACCATCCACGCCTTCTTCTACCTCGACAAACGCGCCGAACTTCGCGAGTCGAATGACCTTTCCTTCAATGATCTTTCCGATCGGGAATCTTTCCTTGAGCGTGTCCCACGGATTTCCGAGCACCTGTTTGAGGCCGAGGCTCAGGCGCCCCGCTGCCGCGTCAACCTTGAGGACCACTGCTTCGACACGTTCTCCCAGCTTGAGAACATCGCCGGGGCGCTGCACCCGCTTCGTCCATGACATTTCCGAAACGTGGATGAGTCCTTCCACTCCGGGCAGCACTTCAACGAAGGCGCCGAAGTCCGCAAGTCTCTTTACTTCGCCTGTGACGCGGTCGCCGGGATTAAGCTTTGCAACGGCTTCCTGCCAGGGATCGGGCGACATCTGCTTCAGGCCGAGAGAAATCTTGCCGGTCTGCTTGTCGACCTTTAAGACTTTGAGATCGAGGGTATCTCCGACGGAGAGCTCCGATGCGGGATCTGTGACGCGCGACCAGGTCATGTCGCCGACGTGCAGGAGACCGTCAACACCTCCGATATCGACGAACGCGCCGTATTGAGCAATCGATTTCACCGTACCTCGCACCACGCTGCCTTCTTCAAGCGTCTCGATCATCGTGCGCCGGGCCTGCACGGCCTCTTCTTCCATAACGGACCGCCGGTCGATAACGACATCCTCGTCGTCTGCGTCGAGTTTGATGATGCGACAACGGATTTCCTGACCGACGAGCTTCTCCATTTCGACCGCCTCGCGGACGCCGCTGCGCGAAGCAGGTAGGAATGCTCTCGCGCCCACGTCGACCGTGAAGCCGCCTTTGACCATCCCGATCACACGTCCCGCAACAACGTCTTTGTTCTGGAACGCTTGAGTCAGACCTTCCCAGTCTCTGGGCCGCGGTCCGACAACGCGGGAAAGTGT
>DASTBJ010000107.1:0-8293 GCA_035712125.1 Terriglobia bacterium | reverse complement strand
AGGTCTCTGAGACGGTCCGCGGCGGCACTCTCCACTTCCTCTGACGAGATCGGTTGTCCATTCACAAGGGCCATCTGTTGTGAGTGATAGGATTGAGCGCCAGGTGTTCGACAAAAAGCGACCAGAATCACGGCCATCCGGAAGGTTTTTCGCATAGTTCTCCTTGTGTTGTGAACTGCTCGATAGAAACTCGAACGGGGAGATTCAGTCTGAAGAAGCTAATGCGACGGGGTATTAGCCTGGGACGGATGTTACGGGTCCGGGATATTAAGTGTCAATCACGTTAGTGAGATTTGCAGGCTGGCCAGTTTAAAGTCAAGGGCCTTACCGGGCCGTACACTCAATTGCTCTCTGCTGCCGATTTCGATAAACTGTTTTCGCGTTTGTGAGGTAATCCTCTCCAGGTTCCTTAACTCTTATGTCAACTGAACCCGAAGTTGATCCGGTCCCGATGCGGGGGCCAGAAACCAAAGCACTGCCCGGCGTGATGAGTGAGATCCGCTGGTGGGTGCGGGATATTTTCTTCGCGGTTGGCACGGCTATCATGATCGTGATCTTCCTCTACCAGCCGGTGAAGGTCGAGGGAACGAGCATGCTGCCGGAACTTCGGGACCAGGAACGAATTTTCGTTAACAAGTTTGTTTATCGGATCGAGGAAATCAATCGCAAGGACATCGTCGTATTCTGGTATCCCAGAGATCCCTCGAAGTCCTATATCAAGCGCATCATTGGCATGCCCGGCGATACGGTGGAAATCATCGACGGGAACGTGTATATCAATGAGCAGCTTCTGACAGAGCCCTACGTGGATTCAAAGTTTTTCGATGATCGTTCGTACCCGCCTGTTTATGTCGATCCCGGCCATTACTTTGTGCTCGGAGATCACCGCAATCAGTCCAATGACAGCCGCATCTGGGGCCTGGTGCCCGCCCGGTATATCTACGGCAAGGCTGTTTTTCGTTACTGGCCGATGAGCAAGATCGGATCACTGGATTGAGCGTGGCACCGCCGAAACGCGCGACCCTCCTGCTCGAAGACGGACGTGTTTTTCGTGGTAAGGGCCATGGTTTTGAAGGCGAAGCGGTTGGTGAGGTCGTCTTCAACACATCCATGACCGGATACCAGGAGATTCTCACCGATCCGTCCTATGCGGGCCAGATCGTGACGATGACCTACCCGATGATCGGGAACACCGGGATCAATCGGGAGGACATCGAATCTCGCAGGCCGTTTGTCGAGGCTTTCATCGTTCGCAGAATGTCACCGATCGCGAGCAACTGGCGAACGACGGAAACGCTCGAGGCCTATCTCATTGCGAACCGGATCCCCGTCATTTCTGACATCGACACCCGTGCGCTGGTGCGTCATATCCGTCTCCAGGGTTCGATGCGGGGGATCGTCTCGCTGATCGATCACGATGAAGCCTCGCTCATGAAGAAGGTCAAGAGCGCGCCCCATATGGTTGGCCTGGACCTTGCCAGCAAAGTGACGATCGAAAAGTCCTACCCGAGTTCGAAAGAAGGACTCACGTTCGTCGAGTTCTCGAGCCTCGATGGCGTTCAGCCGACCGATCGCCATATCGTTGCGTATGATTTCGGGATAAAGACAAACATCCTGCGCGATCTGGTGCACCTGGGCGGCCGCGTGACCGTCGTGCCGTCAAAGACTCCTGCGGAAGAAGTCCTGAATCTGAAACCGGACGGAATCTTTCTTTCAAATGGTCCGGGTGATCCTGAAGCTGTGGATTACGCGATTCGCAATGTGCGCCAACTGCTGGGGAAAAAGCCGATATTCGGTATTTGCCTTGGCCACCAGATCATGGGACTCGCGTTCGGCGGGAAGACCTTCAAGCTGAAGTTCGGGCACCATGGCGGCAATCAGCCGGTGCTGAACAAAGATCTTGATAAAGTGGAAATCACAGCGCAGAACCATGGGTTCGCCGTCGACCCGAGCAGTTTGCCTGAGGAAATCCGGATCACCCACATCAACCTCAATGATCAAACTGTCGAAGGGATGGAGCATCGATCACTCCCCGCGTATTGCGTGCAATATCACCCGGAAGCATCTCCGGGTCCCCATGACAGTTATTACCTGTTCGAGAAATTCTTCAAGCTGATGAAGGACAATGCCTAAGCGCACTGATATTTCCAAGATCCTCATCATAGGCTCGGGACCCATCGTTATCGGTCAGGCTTGTGAATTCGACTATTCGGGCACCCAGGCGTGCAAAGCTCTTCGTGAAGAGGGCTACCAGATCGTTCTCGTCAATTCCAACCCCGCGACGATCATGACCGACCCGGGTCTGGCCGACCGTACGTATATCGAGCCGCTGACCAAAGACTTTGTCGAGGCGATCATCAAACGCGAACGTCCGGATGCCCTTCTGCCCACCGTCGGAGGACAGACTGCGCTGAACATCGCCGTGGAACTCGCCGAGGCAGGCGTTCTGGATACCTACGGTGTGGAAATGATTGGAGCGAAAGCCACGGCGGTGAAGATGGCCGAGGACCGGCTTCTCTTCAAGCGGGCGATGAAAGAAATCGGCCTGGAGACACCCAAGAGCGAAGTCGTGGGCGACATGCAGACGGCGCGTCGCGCGATTGAAAGCATTGGATTCCCGGCCGTGATCCGTCCGTCATTCACGCTCGGTGGAACGGGTGGTGGCATCGCGTACAACAATGAGGAGTACGAAGAGATTGTGCAGAGAGGCCTCGATCTCAGCCCGGTCCACGAGGTTCTGATCGAGGAGTCCGTACTCGGATGGAAGGAATATGAGCTCGAGGTGATGCGCGACGTCAAGGATAACGTCGTCATCATCTGCTCCATCGAAAACTTCGATCCGATGGGCGTCCATACAGGCGACTCCGTCACGGTCGCGCCCGCGCAAACGCTGACGGATCGTGAATACCAGCGTATGCGGGATGCTTCGGTGCAGGTTATCCGGCAGATCGGCGTCGAAACCGGCGGCTCCAATATCCAGTTTGCCGTCAATCCAAAGGACGGCCGTCTGGTAGTCATTGAAATGAACCCCCGCGTTTCGCGCAGCTCCGCCCTGGCGTCGAAGGCTACGGGATTCCCGATCGCAAAGATTGCAGCCAAGCTGGCCGTGGGTTACACGCTCAACGAGATCCCGAACGATATTACGAAGAAGACGCCTGCATCCTTCGAACCCACACTGGACTACGTTGTCGTAAAGATACCGAAGTGGGCCTTTGAGAAGTTTCCTGAATCCGACTCGACACTCGGAACGCAGATGAAATCCGTCGGAGAAGTGATGGCCATTGGGCGGACGTTCAAGGAAGCATTTTTCAAGGGACTTCGTTCGCTCGAGACCGGACGCGTCGTTGGTTCAGACATCCTCGACAAGAGCGCGATCCGGCAGAAGCTGATTACGCCAAACCCAGACAGGGTCGCTTACCTGTTGCAGGCGCTCGTTGATGGCTATACCGTCGAGGACCTCGTCGAGTTGACGCACATCGACCCGTGGTTTTTGACGGAACTGAACGAGGTTGCGGCCATGACGCGCGAGCTCGCCGAGCATACGCTGGAGTCTTTACCGCCAGACCTGCTCCGCGAGGCGAAGCGTGCGGGCTTTTCGGACGCGCGTGTCGCGCGCCTGGTAAAGGCCCGCCCTGCGGATGTCGCCGGCAAACGTGGGGATAACGGCATATTCCCCGTTTATAAGCGGGTCGACACCTGTTCTGCTGAGTTTGAGTCCTATACACCGTATCTCTATTCGACATACGAAGAAGAAGACGAATCGGCTCCGACCTCGAACAAGAAGATCATCATTCTGGGAAGCGGCCCCAACCGTATCGGGCAGGGAATCGAGTTCGACTACTGTTGTTGCCATGCCGCGTTCGCACTCAAGGAAGAAGGTTTCGAGACCATCATGGTCAACTGCAACCCGGAAACGGTCTCGACCGACTATGACACGTCCGACAGGCTGTACTTCGAACCTCTGACGCTGGAAGACGTTCTTCACATCGTAAAAAAGGAAAAGCCCACAGGTGTTGTCGTGCAGTTCGGCGGGCAGACGCCGCTGAACCTGGCACTGGAACTTCAACGCAGCGGCGTGCCGATAGTGGGAACCTCTCCGGAGTCGATCGATCTTGCAGAAGACCGCAAACGGTTCGGCGAGCTCTTGCGCAGGCTGAATATCCCGCAGCCCAACAATGGAACGGCTGTCACTGTAGAAGAAGCTCGTGCTGTTGCGCGTCAGATCGACTATCCCGTGCTTGTGCGCCCGTCTTATGTCCTGGGCGGTCGTGCCATGGTGATCGTCTATGACGAGACGACCCTCGACAATTACATGCGCGCCGCCGTGCAGGTTTCACGCGAGCGTCCGGTCTTGATCGATAAGTTTCTCGAGGACGCCTACGAGGTCGATGTGGACGCTCTGTGCGACGGGGAACAGGTAGTCATCGGCGGCATCATGGAGCACATCGAGGAAGCCGGGATCCATTCCGGCGACAGTTCCTGCGTGTTACCCACCTACCAGTTGAGTGAAGAATTGCGGGGCATTATCCGTGGTTACACGGTGAAACTCGGACAGGCCTTGAACGTTGTGGGTCTGATGAACGTTCAGTACGCGATTCATGACGGCACAGTCTATGTCCTTGAAGTGAATCCAAGGGCGTCCCGGACGGTGCCATTTGTCAGTAAGGCGACAGGCGTTCCGCTCGCAAAGATTGCGGCACGTTTGATGATCGGCCGGAAGCTGAAGGATTTCGACCTCCCCGCGGAATTGAAGGTGTCTCAGTACTGCGTCAAGTCTCCTGTCTTTCCTTTCTCGAGATTCCCCGGCGTGGATACGATTCTCGGACCGGAGATGAAATCCACCGGCGAAGTGATGGGTACCGATGATTCGTTCGGCAAGGCCTACGTCAAGGCGCAGATCAGTGCAGGCTCCGTACTGCCCAAGTCGGGTGTGGCGTTCATCAGCGTGAACCAGCACGACAAGAAGTTCATCTCGAAGATCGCGTCAGACCTGGTCAGTATGGGATTCAACATCATCGCGACCCGCGGCACCGCTCAGGTTTTGCGTAATGCGGGAGTGCCCGTCGAGACCGTCTATAAGGTTAACGAGGGCCGTCCGCACATTTCGGATTACGTCAAGAGCGGGAAAGTGGACCTCTTGATCAACACCCCGCTCGGCAAGGAATCCTTTTTCGATGAGCGAGCCATCCGCCGGGCCGCAATCCATTACCGCATTCCGTGTATTACGACAATCCCGGGTGCTATCGCAGCAGTGGCTGGGATCCGCGCGCTCCAGCGTGAGAGCCTCGGCGTTCGGTCGTTGCAGGAGTACCACCAGAGTAAGTAAGGCGGGACGGTTCGGAAGAAACTTTGAAATTGGACGAATCCTGCATTTCAAATATTTCAAATCCGAGATTGGAAATCTCAAGTTGGACGTGCTCTGAGGTCCAATTTGAGATTTCCAATCTCGGATTTGAAATGCAGGATTCGTCCAATTTCGAAATATCCATCGAGTCCAGCTCCCTCCGGCGTTGGTGTATTAACAACATTTGTGAACAAATGTACACGGTCCGCGGCCGCTTCAGGGCCGTAACTTGCTCACATGCATTGAGCGCGCACTTCGGTGCGCGAATTGCACAAGATCGACGTCGATGCGGGAACAGACACTTAAAGCGCCAATCGAATTCAGCGGTGTGGGCCTCCACACCGGCCAGACCGCAACCATGCGTATTCTTCCTGCTCCGGCCGGGAAAGGAATCGTCTTCCGCCGGATGGATCTCGATAACTTCGAGCTCCGGGCGGACGTCGGTTCGGTCGAGCGCGTCGCTTACGCCACCACCCTGATGAGCCGTGGCGTGTGGATTTCCACCGTCGAACACCTTCTTTCGGCGCTCTACGCTCTCGGCGTGGACAACGCGATCGTGGAGCTGGACAACTTCGAAGTGCCGATCCTCGACGGCAGCGCTCTGCCCTACACCGAAGCTATCCAGCAGGCTGGTCTTGTTCAGCTTCAGGCTCCCCGCACGTATATGCGGATCGAGAAGCCCTTCATCCTCGAGGAGAACGGCAAAAGCATTGCGATCTATCCGTCCGACTCGCTCAGTCTCGAATACGAGATCGGATTCCAGCATCCGCTGATCGGCCACCAGAAACTTGAAGTGCAGATTACCCCTGAAAACTACCGTTCGCTCATCGCTCCCGCCCGAACGTTCGGTTTCTATCATGAAGTCGAAGCACTTCAGCGGTCGGGCCTCGTGCGCGGTGGATCCCTCGAAAACGCCATCGTCCTCACCGAGAGCGGCATGCTCAACGAAACATCCCTGCGTTATCCCGATGAATTCGTCCGTCACAAGATCCTCGACCTCCTTGGAGATTTTGCGTTGATGGGCCAGCAGGTTCTCGGGCGTTTGACGGCTAACCGCGCAGGGCACGCGCTCCATACGCGCTTTGTCGCCGCGCTGCTTGAAAGCAGCACGCACTGGACTTCCACCACCCTTACTCCTGCCGAAGCACTCTAGCGACGGTCAGGACTTCCACCCTGGACGTTCCCGCACGCTTTAGTGTTTTTGCGATCTCGTGCAGCGTAGACCCCGTCGTGTAAACGTCATCGACAACCATGACGCAGTCCGGAGGTGTGCGCGTAACCTCGAATGCGGCGGACAGGTTCAGTGCCCGCTGCGACCGGCTGAGTCCTGTCTGGCTGGGCGTATTCTTTCGACGCCACAGAAGACGGGAATCCACCCTGATGCCCAGATGGCGCGCCAGCAACTCCGCCTGATTGAAACCGCGTTCTCGCTCCCTCGCGCGGTGGAGTGGGACCGGCAGGGCCAGCGAGGCGGCAAAGCCTTCTTCCTGCATGTGTGTGCGAAGCCGGCGCCCGAGTGGCCTGGCCAGCGAAACACGGCCAGAGTATTTGAAGTGATGCAGAATGCCGCGCATCGGATCCGTGAACAGGAATAATGAGCGCGCGAAGTCGAAGGCGTAGTCTCCGCGGCGACACAGGCCGCAGAGTCCCTCAATAACGGGCGCCGGCGTGCCGCACTGAGGGCAGAACGGTCGGGAAATCGGTTCGAGCCTGTCCCAGCAATCCGGGCATGCGACGGACCAGCGGCGCTCGCGAACAGGTGATTGGCAAAGAACACACGACTGCGGAAAAACAAGATTCAGGATCGCGTCGATCACGGTGACCTTTCATCGACGCAAAGGGCGGACCTACTTTACTTCGAGTACGGGTGGTTCTTCAAGATGCACATCGCACGGTAAAGCTGCTCGACAACAAGGACGCGCGTCATCTCGTGCGTAAACGTCAGAGGCGAGAGCGACCAGCGACGTTCGGCCCTGGCTTTTACGTCCTCCATCATTCCACCGTAACCTCCAATCACAAATGTCAGTCGCCGTGGATCACTTCCCAGATGTTTGCCTACAAACTGCGCGAGTTGCGGTGAAGACCAGGATTGGCCGGAGGCATCGAGGATGACGACGCGGTCGTTGGAATCCAGCGTCGCAAGCAGGCGTTCTGCTTCGGCGGCCAGCTGCCGCTTGTCGTTGCCCGCGCGGGGATCGCGAATCTCCGTGATCTCCATCGGGACGAACCGGCGCAGACGTTCCAGAAAGTCGTCAATCAGTGACGAGAGCTCTTTGCTCCTGGTCTTCCCTATCCAGACGACGCGGAGCTTCATTCAAAAGCCAGCAGGCAGAACTCAGGTGCTCTGGCCAATCAGTTCAGGCACCCTGCGGCGCTTGCCTGCGCGCCACAGCCTTTCGAGATCATAAAACTCTCGGGCCTTCGCCGTAAAGATGTGGACGACGAAGTCGATGTAGTCCAGCAGGATCCATTCGCCTTCTTTGTGTCCTTCGATGTGGAGGGGGCGAACTCCCTGTTTGCGGAGTCTTTCTTCAATGCCTTCAGCGATCGTTTGATTGTGACGGCTGGAGGTACCGGTGCAGATGATGAAATGGTCGGTGAACGAGCAGATGTCATCCAGGTCGATCACGACAACATCCTGCGCCTTCTTGTCGAGGGCGGCTTCCAATGCTTCAGTCAGTTGATCCGGTGCTTTGTTGGGAATGGTCTTCTCCTTATGAATAAAGTTTGTGTTTTTTGATGTAACTCCAGACCGCGGGTGGCACCCCTCGGCTGGCATCGTCGCCACGCTGACAGGCATCGCGAATGGATGTCGACGAAACGGGCTGCTCAACGAACGGCATATAGAACACAGACGGGGTCCTTGGAAGCGTCACCGGTTCGCCCTCGCGTATCACGCGATAAGGCGCCAGATCGTCCCGGAACGCAATTCCAGGACGATGAACAACG
>DASTBJ010000106.1:0-2809 GCA_035712125.1 Terriglobia bacterium | reverse complement strand
TCGATACGAGCGAACCGCGTTTGCGCCTTTCCACAGTCCCTCGCCGAGCTTCAGCGCTTGTGTGTCCTCCGTGAAACGGACGTTCGGCGCTGTCGTGAGTGATGCAGGGTTGTGAGCAATCATGGCGTTCAGATATTGCGTGATGAAGCCGCGAAGACATTCGCGATCACAGGCGCCACCGGACTGAGTACCCGCAGCGGTGACGATAGTAGAGGCCAACAGGATCAGGCCGACGAGAAGAAAGCGTTTCATGGGATCCTCCGAAGTGAGGGGATTATACCTCGCCAAAATTCCTTTTCTTGTTTCCAGGGTTCTGGTACCGTGCACTCGCTTTTCTCACATCAGGACGCGTCCAGGCGTTGGCCACTGTTTGGTGCTTCCCCGCCCGCAACTCTGGGAATCCCAGCACAGGCTGAACCGGAATGATTTCATGCGCGCAGGATGCGCATGACTTTACGGAGACACGGCTATGATCAGCCAGGGATTTCGTACCTACGACATCGAGGCGAATGATTTTCCCATCACATTTACCGCCTCGACTGAAGCCTCCAAATTGCCGGAAATCGCGCCCGTGACGTTTCTCTTTCAGGATGTCGCAACCGGCGCTATCAGCAGAAAGAAGAGAACTTTCATCATTGATGGAGCGAAAGTCGCGAGCCTCGTGCTGGAAGCTCCGGATGTCCCGTGCAACATTGTCTTCTCCCTCGTCGTTCGTTTTCCAGCGGCGAATCCAGTCGACAAGCCCCTGCGCCTCCTGATCGTTTCCGACGATGACCAGAAGGCGAAAGACGACATTCCTCCCGAAGATATGCCCATCGTGTTCGCGAACTACGTCATGCGTTTCCGTTAGGAGGCTGCGGTGAAAGTTGTATTGGCGATACTCCTTGCCTGTGCCATGGCGTCCGCCGCCGACATCGAAATCTTCACGAGGGATCTCGACCAGATTGCTAACGCCACACCGGATAACCGAGCGGCCGCCGTGGACCGGCTCATGAACAAAATGCCGCAGGTGGTTATCGCGCTGCGCTCTGAGACAAGGCCGATTCGTTCCCGGATTGTAAGGGAGTACCGGGCATTGCGAGCCGATTCGCAGACCGGGGCTCCGGCCGGCTCTTCGGGATCCACGTCGCTCGTTCTGCAGCCGTTCCTCGCGGATATTTTTGGCATATCCTTCGAAGCAGGCTCCGTTCTGAAAACAGTTTCCGGCAGCACCATCAATCTTCAGATCAAGCCCGCCGGCATCTTCTGTGCAGCCAGGTCGGAAGATAGCAGCGAGGCCGCGCCTGACTCAGACTGCCTCGACTTCTGGAAACGCGTCGGGTTTTCCTTCGCGTTTGACCAGGGCCGTTCGAATGCCCCGTCACAACTCGTAGCCCTCGAGGACGACTTCAGTCAGGCTCGTGTGCACTTCGACTTGTTGCAGCCATTTCTGAGAAACGCGGAAGAGGAGGTAGCGAACAGCCTGGGAAGTCTTTCGGAAGGCGCGGCCGAGATCACGCTCCAATTCACCCTGGCAAATCCAACGCTGATGCAGTGGGTGGCGGAGACCCGCACGGCGCTTCTCCAGGTGATGGGAGCGACCGAGGCAGAGAGAAGAGCAGGGCTCGAGATGGTGTGGAGCGCGCAGCTGGATAAACTGCAGGCCTTGTTCCGAACGAATCCAGCCGTCCAGCCGCTAGTGCCGGGATTCGAGAAGTTCGCAGACCAGGCCATCGAGGCGAACGCGAGATCGATAATCCTCGAACGATTGCAGCGAACCAATTTTGCAGCTGAAGTTTCGTGGGATCGGCCGGACGTGGCAAAAGCCAACAACGTCAATGGAATCGTTGTCAAAGGACAGCGACCTCCGGATCTGATCACCGCGCGCCTTATCTATAGCAGGAACTACCGGCCGTTGGTGCTGACGGCGAATGCCGAAGCGTCCTGGTTTACCGAAACCCTTCCGGGGATGAGCGGCAACTTCCGCAACTGGCTGGTCAGTGCCTCTGCGACCTTCCTGTTAAAGGAGATTCCGAACTTTGGAAAAACAACGTTGTCGTTTTCCGGGCTGATCGGAGATCTCCACCAGCAGCCTCTGGGTTTCGACTATACAGTGCCATTGCCCGACGATCCCACGCAGATGGTGAAGGTAGATCTGTCGGGGAGTATTCGGGCGTTTAATACGAAACTGGAATTTCCAACGGCGAACAAAAGCGTGACGATCCCGGTGTCGTTTACGTATACGAATCGCACGGACCTGCAAAAGGAAACAGACGTCAAGGGATCTGTCGGTTTGACGCTGCGGTTCGATTCGTTTTTTCCAAGCAAGTAGGGGGACGAGCTCGCTCAGGGCACGACGGTTCTACCGCGCAGCCAGCCCTGCTCGCACGCGTTCTTGCGTGAAGGGAATCTGCCGTAATCTTGCGCCTGTCGCATCGAAGATTGCGTTCGCGATGGCGGCGGGTACAACGGTCACCGCGGTCTCGCCGGCGCCCATGGCGCGGCCTTCGGCATTTATAAGGTGCGTTTGGATAACCGGAACCTCCGAGCCGACAGACAACGTGCGATAGGTTCGCCAGTCCACAGACGTCACCTTCTCATCGTCCCAGGTGACTTCCTCGAGCAGCGCGCGGCTGATGCCCTGGATCGCCCCACCCTCCAGTTGATTGTTGAGCCCGTCGGGATTTGAGATCGGCCCGCAGTCACTGGCGATATAGAGATTCTTTACGGCAACCGCGCCGGTTCCCTGATGGACCTCGACCTCAGCCACTGCGGCACAATAACCGTTGTTGCCTTCGTAGAGAACGCACGCGATGCCACGCCCCGAAAC
>DASTBJ010000105.1:0-4994 GCA_035712125.1 Terriglobia bacterium | reverse complement strand
CAACGAGGAGTTTTTCGAAAGAGCCCTCAACACTCCAAGGACGCTGTTGACGGACACGCTGGCGAAGAATCCGAAGAAAGCACGAGTTGAAACCGTGGGCGACAAGAGGGTCTATTCGGACGGATCCCGTACCGTCGAGTTTTACCACATCTTCCCGGCTCCTCATTCGAACGGCTTGCTGATCGCCTACATCCCGAAGGAAAAGATTCTCTTTCAGGGAGACTTCTCACTGCCTGCCGCCGGTCAACCCGCCAACGATCACGTCAAGGCCCTGGCGGCCGCTCTTGACAAGCTCAACCTGGACTACGATCGCTATATCAACGTGCATGCGTCGGCTACGCCCCAGACCAGGGCAGACTTGCTGAAATCCGTGGGCAAATAACGACATCCCTGGCCAGCAAACAAGGCAAAGCAAAACGGCGGCCTCTGGCCGCCGTTTTGCTTTGCCCAATCAACTCGCGGGATTTGCGGGAGCAAGCTTCGCGAGATCAGGCGCCGGTAGACGTGCGCCACGGTAGGCCTTCACCTCTCCGAATCTTCGATGCTCGATCCAGTCTTCACGGGCTGCGGCAATCTCCTCACCTGTGCTCCCCACAAAATTCCACCACATCATGACGGGCTCTTCGAACGGCTCACCACCGATCAAAAGTACGCAGGTGTCGACCGATCCGGTGAGATGCAGTTCGTCCCGACCGGTACCGAGGTAGTGCAAAGACCGGCCCGCAAGCGGACGCTTGTTTAACGAAGCGTCTCCCTGTAAGACAAGAAGAGCATGTTCGAAATGCTTCTTTACCGGCAGCACCAGTGGCGGTTGTGCCCGGAAACGGATCTCCGCACCCACAATCGGGCTAAACATCTGCGCAGGGGACGTTTGCTCGAGGAGTGTGCCGGCGATCAGCGTGACAGTGCCCGCCGGAAAATCGAGTACTGGCAACGCCGCGTGATGATGAAATGTCGGCGCCATTCCGCGCTGAGCCATTGGTAGAGCGACCCACAGTTGTACGCCATCTAACGTCCCCGAATTCGCTGCCGGGGTTTCCTCCGAATGCGCGATGCCATGACCGGCGGTCATCAGGTTGAGTTGTCCGGCATGCATGAGCGCTTCGCACCCGAGGCTGTCGTTATGCAGTATCTCCCCTTGCAACAACCAGGAGACGGTTTGCAGGCCAATGTGGGGGTGCGGCGCTACATCCATCGGCGTGCCTGCCGCGAAAGTCAACGGACCATAGCGGTCAAGGAAGCACCATGCACCGACTGTCCGCCGTTGGCTTCGCGGTAACGCGCGCAAGATGCGCAAGGAGCCAAGTTCGGTTTCACGAGCCGGCAGGCTCTGGATGTCAGGATCGGAATTGCTCATCCGATAATCTTACAGGTTCGGGATCAAAACACGGGCACCGGCCGGTCCGGAATCGTCCTCATCTCCGGCTGAATCCGCACCGGAGTAGCACGATCTTCGTACTTCCTCAGGTATTCCGGATCCAACCATGGGCCGCCGTTATCGATCGTGTCCTCGGACCAGACAAACAGCTTGTACTCTCCCGGCGGAACCTTCTGGAAGTGAAACACACCATTACCGGATTTCACGGATTTGTACAACGGACGCTGATTGCGACGCGACGCATCCGGCACGAGAACAACCGTCACGTTGGGAGCCGTGGCCGCACCTTGCACTTCGCCAAAGTTTCTGTCGACAACAATCTCCAGTGGCCGGTCCAGAGAGCTCGTGGCGTGCAGTCCCTTGTTCAGTACATCAACTCCGTCGAGCGTGATCGATTTCACGTAATAGTCCGGCGTACGGATGGGGTCGAGATCGATCCAATAGTCTCGGGCCAGAAGGTCGAGAATGAAGCGGCCATCGGCAAAGGGAGCATAAACCTGCGGATCAAGCCCGGGAACCAGGACATCGGGCCGGACGATGAAGTACAGGCCTTCGAGCGCGGGATCGTTTCCAAAGGGGCGGCCTTCGATGCGACTGCGTGCGGGTACCCTGAATCCCTCACCGAGATAGATGCGCGTGCCGACGATATCGGTATTGCGAACATCGAGAGGAACGACTGCGCGCCCATAAACGTTGAATGCTGCCAGCTCGTACGTGCCGGGAAAGACATCGGAGAGCTCAAAAGTCTGGATCTTACTATCACTGGTAATGGCTACGGTTTTCTTCGCTGTTCCGTTCAGCGGCGACAAAACGATGGTCACTCCATCGCTGCCATTCCCCTGGACAGTGCCGGTGATCCGCCGAGTCCTTGTCGGAATCGACGCGAAGTCCACGCTATCCTTCGTCTCGCCGACTTGCAGATCGAAGGTGGTTGCGAGCTTCGCATCGATCGTACCGGGGTGAAACAGCGGAATTGAGAATGGCTGCCCCGTAACGTTTGGTATAAACACCGTCGAAGGGACCACAGCGATGGAATACTGTCCAGGCTTCATCATGAAGAAACGATATTCGCCCAGATCATTCGATACGACAGATTGAACGAGCGTCCGCTCCCGCAGACCCGCCCGGTGAGTCGTCTTGTACGCCTGCACGGTTGCGCCGACGACGACCTCGCCGTGATCATCGGTGAGGCGTCCCGTGATGACTCCACCCGGCGTCAGAGCGAGCCGCAGGCCGGACAGCATCTGTCCAGAAGCCAACTGTTGGAAGACAGGAACGTTGATGGGCACCAGAGAATTTGAAGGCAGGTTAGGAGCCACGGCGCCGCCGAACGGAGCACCGGCTATTTCGGAGACATAGCCGCTGCGAGCCGCCTCAATCGTGTACTGGCCTGGCGGAAGATTGCGAAAGGCGAATTTGCCCTCATTACCCGTAACGACGATCATTCTGGCGCCCGAATGGATACGGTCGTAAACAGTTACGGTAGCGCCTGCCAGAGGTTGTTGGCTGACCGAATCCACCACGACGCCCTCGACGGATGCAGGCGCTTCAGGAGGATTCGGCACAGCCTGCTGTAAAGGAATCAACGCCAAAAGCAGGTACAAAATTCTCATGGGTTATAGATGACGCCTAACGATGTTTCTTCGCTTTTGTTCTCGACGATACGTACAGCATGGCCTCTGGACTCATACGAGCGCATGAAGTCCGGATTCTCCCACGCTCCTGTTTCGATATCGTCCCAGGCGAATAGCTTGTAATCGCCGGGCGGAATCTCCTGAAAACGAAATTTGCCGTCGCTGCCGGTAACCACAGCCTGATAGAGCGCCGTTCGTTTACGTGCGTTTGCAGGAACCAGCACGACCGTCGCGTTGGCCGCGGGGTCCCCGGTTCGCCCGAGAGCAACACCTCCGACAGATCCGGTCTGAGTCGTCAGAACGACGTCGAGAAGAACTTGTCCAGCATCAGGAGAAATGCGCACAGTGTTCGATACGTCTTCGCGCCCCAGCAGAACGGACTTGAGGTGCAGCCGGTTGGCATTCTCCCTCAGCACTCCCTGCGAGATATTGAATTGATACCCGCCCGGCGGAACACTTGAGAAAACCATAATGTTTCCGGAAGTGAATTGCGTACTCCGTGGAACGAGGAACGGACCAAGACTGCCCGTCGGAGTTCCTGAATCCGGTTGCAGCGTGCCGACAAGTCCGGCAAATAGTTCGGCTGCTGCATGTGCTGTACCTTCCACCGTAATGCGAGCCGAAACGCGAATCGAAGGAGTCAGTGTCAGCGTCAGATTCTCAACATTGCGGTCTGCCACCGGGATTTCGAGAGGTACGGTGCTCAGTCCCGAACGATCCTGTGCCGACAGATAGTAGGTTCCTGGAGCAATACCTGCGAACTCGAATGAGCCGTCGATTATCGAAGCGGCCTTGTTCATCGACCTGATGAACATGCCACCGGATCGCACCACCAGCGCCACCGTCGCCTGGCTGCCTGTCGCGAAGCCCGTGACACGGCCTCGAATTTTCAATACCGGTGACGGTCCGAGCGTCACGTCAATACCCGGTACGGTCGCGCCAGCGGTGATTTCCAACGTGGTTGCCTGCGCGAGCTCCGTGGTAGACGGATAGTACGAAGGCATCCAGGATTCTTCGCGAACCGTCCCGTCTTCGTTCAGACGCAGAACCAGATTTGTTCCTTCCAGCAAGGCACTGGGGGCAATGTCCCGGATTGCCTGTGCCAATGCCAGCTCGCCCGATCGGAAGATCTCACCCGGCCTCAAAGGAGCGGTCGTTCCAGGGCTCGTTGGGGAGCTTCGTGGCGCGGCGAGTACAACGTACTTTCCTGGCAGAAGCCAGAAGAGCCGGTACTCTCCACGATCATCTGTCGTTGTCGTTTGCGCCACCGAAAGGACACGTTTGCCGTCCTGATAGACATAGCTCAAAGCCTGGACCGTCGCGTAACTGATCGGCTCGCCGCTTCGGCCCATGATGCGGCCGGCGATGGTGCCTGTCGGCATCATCGATACTTTAAGATCGGAAAGCCGCTGTCCTGCGGCGATGGTCAGTATGGCGCCCGGACCGTTCGGTTTCCGCTGTCCGTAGGACGCTGTCCCGAAGCGGGTGCTTTGAATCTGAAGACGATACTCGCCGGGCTCGATGTCACGGAGTGTAAAGCGGCCATCATCCTCCGAGAGCGCCATTCGAGTGAGCGAGGGTTGCACGGACGCGACAGGACTGAGAATTACAGTCGCTCCCGCAAGTGGTTCGGATCCACCTGGCCTGGTCACAATACCGCTGACGGTGGCGAGTTGTCCCTGGAGCAGGATCAGGGCGATGCCGAGCGCGCTCATGATGTCTCGGTCACTTCGGCAAGCCGGCAAACAACGACTGGACGTAATTCGCTCGGTTGATCAGGAACGCCTTTGTTGCCGAATCACGAATAGAGGTCGTTTTTTCAGCCTCGGCAATCAGGTGATTCAGCACGGTTATAGAAAATGCGCTGTCCGCCAGTTCCCTGACGATCGCGCGATATCGTTCCGCGACTGCTGGATCGTCCAGCAGCCAATAAATCAGCGGATTGTTTGAGGCGATCGGCTTCAGGATATCCGCGTTACCCC
>DASTBJ010000104.1:0-3676 GCA_035712125.1 Terriglobia bacterium | reverse complement strand
GAGGTGCACAGGCTTTTCCCGATCGATTTGAGAAATTCCTGCCAGAACCTCCTGTACGACGGGTCTTGCTTCGAATTCCTGAAGATCGAGCTGTAGACGTCCCGCCTCAATCCGGGAATAGTCGAGAATGTTTTCTACAATCCGCAGGAGGTGTTTCCCCGCTGTTCGAACGTGCCCAAGGAATCGCTTTTGTCTATCGTTAAGAGGCCCTCCGCTTTCCTCCGCAAGCAGATCAACGAAGCCGATGACGGCGTTCATCGGGGTCCGCAGCTCATGACTCATTGTCGCGAGGAAGCGCGTCTTCTGTTCATTGGCCCGCTGAGTAGCGCGGTTCTGGAGTTCAAGTTCCACGTTCGCGCGGGCGAGTTCACCGCTGAAGTGTTCGAGTTCGGCGTTGAGACGACGGAATCTTTCTTCCCCCTGGCGGAATGCTTCTTCTGCCTCTTTGTGTTCGGTGACGTCAACACACGAGCCGATAAAGCCCACAAAGAGGCCATCCTTGGCAAATCGCGGGCTGCCACGGTTCACCACCCAGTGGTATTTCCCTTTCCCGTCGAGCAGACGGTGCTCCATGACGAAGGGCTTCTTCTCGCTGATAGACTCTTCGTAGATGGTCTTGCATCGTGTCAGGTCTTCGGCGTGAATTCGCTTCATCCATCCGTATTCACGCAACTCGTCCGCAGACAATCCTGTGAGTTCCGTCCACGCGGCATTGAAGTAGTCCCAACTGCCTTCGATTCCCGCCATCCAAATGAGCGCGGGAACTGAATCAGCGAGTGCCGAAAAGCGCTGCTCAATATCGGCGCCGCGCGCTTCAATCTCCCGAGTATGCGTTATGTCGTGAACAAGGAAGACGGCACCAATATTGGAACCGGATTCCTCTCGCATGATTGCCGAGCTCACAATGACCGGAATTTTCTCACCCCTGGGCGTCAATAGTGCTGTTCGCTCCGGTTTCGGGCTAGATGGACGGTCGAGCGCAGAGGAGAGCGCGGAGGGCAGCGGTTCGCCTGTGGTTTCGTCTACGAGTGGAAGGAGTTCATCGATACTCTGCCCGCGAGCATTGTCCCGCGTGACTCGAATGATTTTTTCAGCCGCACCATTCATGTAAGTGACAACGCCGGCCTCGTCCGTCACGAGCAAGCCGTCACCGATGCTGGAAAGAGTGACCTCAAGCCACAGAGCATGGCGGCGCTCGGCGTTGCTTATCTTTTTGCGTTCGGTGATTTCCTTTTCGTAAGCCGCAAGCAATTCGTTAGCGCGTGCTTCGCTTTGCCGCAATCGCCGCTGTATCCGGCGCTCACTTTCGACCACGGCGGTTACGATGAGTCCTTCGGCGAAGAACAGCAGCAAACCTGCGAGTTCATCAAGGTCTGCGGGGAACAGGGTTTTCCGGACGGCAAGGTCCAGCCCGAAACCTCCCAAGACGGTCACAACGACGGCGGGCCACATTCCAAAGGCGGCTGCCGTAAGAACGACAGCAGCCAGGAGCGCGGCGTAGTGGAACTCAAGGCCGAGGATGGGTTGAAGCCACAGGCGAAATCCGACAGCGAGGACACCTATAGATAAGGCGCCGCACCAAACGGCGACGGTCTTAAGTCGAGGCCTTTTCACTGACCCGTGGCCTGCACTTCCGGAACCAAAGCCCAGCTTATTAAGATGCACATTGGTATTTCGCGTGCTCACCAAGATTACCGATCGTCGGGGCCGCGTACTGCCAGCACCGGGAGCGGGAGCAATTTTTGATGTGAAACGTATACTGGTCGTAGATGATAACCCAAGCAGCCGTGAGCTTGTCAGGTTCGCCTTGGAACTCGAGCCCGAGTATGAGATAGACGAGGCTACGGACGGGCATGATGCCATTTCCCGAATCCGGCATACGCAGCCGGATCTCATTTTGATGGATATCCAAATGCCTGAAATGGATGGGTACGAAACTCTGCGTCAGATTCGAGCGAATCCTTCGTGCAAACTGGTTCCAGTTGTCGCCATCACCGCATTTGCGATGTTGGATGATCGTCAAAAGGCATTTGAGGCCGGGTTTGACGGGTACTTCGCCAAACCTATCAATATCGCCGCGCTGCGGACACAAATCGATTCATTACTGAGGAAATGAAACAACAACAAGTAACTCTCGTTGCCGTCGATGACGATCCCACGACCTTAGAACTCATAAAAGAGTCGCTGGATGGCATGGACCTCCAGATCCGGACTATCACGGATCCTGATGAGGGCCTCAACCACATACTCGAAACGCAGCCCGACATCGCCGTGTTGGATCTGGTTTTGCCAGGGCGTGACGGCATGGAGCTGCTGGAAGCGATCGTCCAGAAGAGCCCGAATACAGAAGTTCTGCTGATGACAGGCCACTATTCGACGGACTCTGCGCTGGAAGCGATCCAAAAGGGCGCATGCGACTACCTCACTAAGCCCATATCGGTCGCAGATTTTCGACTGCGCATCAGCCGCCTCGCGACCGAAGCGAACCGGCGCCAGGAGGCTCTTAAGCTCGACAGCGAGATGTTCAGCACCCATCGTTTCGAGGGAATGGTGGGGCAGAGCCCGCTGATGCGTGATCTGTTCGCACGGATACGCCGCATCGCTCCGCACTTCAGAACCGTTCTCATCACCGGTTCAACGGGTACCGGCAAGGAACTGGTCGCGCGCGCTCTACATCGCCTGAGTCCCGTGTCTTCGGGCCGCTTCGTAGACTTCAACTGTTCAGCCGTCGTCGAATCACTCTTCGAAAGCGAACTCTTCGGTTATGTCAAAGGCGCCTTCACGGGCGCTCAGAGCGACCGCATGGGACTCTTCGAACATGCGAACAACGGAGTGTTGTTCCTGGACGAACTCGGCGACACACCGCTTAACATGCAAAGCAAGCTGTTGCGAGCCCTGCAAAACCAGGAGATTCGCAGAGTCGGATCACCTTTAACTCATAAGGTGAATGTGCGTGTGATCGCGGCGACGAACCGCAATCTTCCGAAAATGATTTCGGAGGGGACGTTCCGGGATGATCTGTATTACCGCCTTTCGATGGTAGAGCTGAAGGTGCCTCGCCTGGCTGAACGCAAAGAAGACGTGTCTCTGCTGGTTCGACATTTCCTCGAATATTTCAACGAGCAATACGGAAAGAATATTCGTGGTCTGACGCCGCGAGCCCAGGCGACGCTGTCTCGATATTGGTGGCCGGGAAATGTCCGGGAACTCGAGAACGTTCTGGGGGCCGCGTGCATGATGGCTCAGGACTCGATGATTGACGTCCGAGACTTGAGGGAGTCGATAAAGAATCCACCGACTTCCGCCTCCGCAGAAGATGGAGAAAACATCGTGCCTCTTGCAGACCTGGAACGGCAGCATGCCCGATCGACGCTCAAGAGAATGCGCGGCAACAAAGTAAAGACCGCAGAAGCATTGGGTATCAGCAGAGCGACGTTGTACCGGTTGCTCGAAGAGGTCGATGGCGACGACTCCGAAGCCAAGACCGGCTAAGATCTCTTCTCTTGTACCGCCAGCAATCGCTTTCGACGCCTGCTGGCGATCTCATCCAGCAGATTAATCGCGAAGGCGTGGTGCCTTCTCGCGTGCTCAATCAATCTCTCATACAGACCGAGGGCGATCCGATCCGCCGTGAGGGCAATTTGGTCGCGCATCGGACGACTTAGAGAACACCCTT
>DASTBJ010000103.1:0-3869 GCA_035712125.1 Terriglobia bacterium | reverse complement strand
ATTTGAGCCATTTTCGCGTCGAGATCATTCGCAATACGTACCAGGTTCAGAACAGCCAGGACATTCACGCTGTAGGCGAGCTCCGGGTTGCTTTCGCAATCGTCCACGCGATGATAAGCCGCCAGATTGACAAGAATTTCCGGTCTGGCCGCGACGATGACCTCTCGCGCCCGTCCGTAGTCCGTAACGTCAAAGTCCTTGCGCGTGAGAGGAATCACTTCATGGCCGGCGAGAGCAGCTGTCAAGTCCCGCCCCAGTTGTCCGTTGGCACCGACTACGCAGATCCGCATGATCAATAGGTCGGTGCCTAGTGTATCCTGAAAAGCTGAACTCTAAGGAATGGAGGCTTTCTTAATGACAGCGTTTGTTTCGCAACTCGCGCCTGATTTCAAGGCTGATGCTTATGTCGACGGCGGATTCAAGGAAATCACCCTGAGTCAGTTCAAGGGGAAAAAGGTGGTTCTATTTTTCTATCCCCTGGACTTTACGTTCGTTTGTCCGACAGAGATTCTGGCATTTGCAGACGCTCTGGACGAGTTCAAGAAGCGGGATACGGTCGTCCTCGGGGTCTCCGTGGATTCCAAGTTCACGCACCACGCCTGGGCCAACACTCCACGAGAGGACGGCGGCATCAAAGGCGTCAACTTTCCTCTCATCTCGGATCTCAACAAGCAGATCGCAAGAGATTATGGCGTTCTGCTCGAGAGCGATGGTGTGGCGCTGCGCGGCCTCTTTATCATCAACAGGGATGGAATACTGAAGCATTCCACGATCAACCACCTTGATTTGGGACGACACGTCGATGAGGTTCTTCGTTTGCTGGATGCCGTGGATTACACGGAGGAGCACGGCGAGGTATGTCCCGCGAACTGGAAAAAGGGGGCCAAAGCCTTGAAGCCTTCGGAAGAGGGCCTGAAAGAGTTTGTAAGGGCATAGGGCGCCGCCGGATCAAAGCAGGACAACACTCTTGCTCGAAATCTCGATTCTCTTTCGACATTTCGAGCAGCTCACAATGTCATCCACCCGGATCATGTAATCCCGGGCATTCTTGAAGCGCGCACGATCCGCCTCGTTAGCGCCGGGGGGTAACGATGGCTTTTTGGTCCGACGGATCCACCGGATTTGATACTCCCCTACCTGCCGGCAAGCCGGACAGCTCAGCGACTGTGGCTGTGATTCGGTTTTTTCTGTAAAAAATTGACGTTCGTCCATAACGCTTACCCGCCTTTCGCCGCGATCCCGGGCTTCGTCATGCGCATCGGATCCAGGATTTCATCCAGACGATCCGCGGGTATGACGTTCTTCTCCAGGGCAATTTGGCGCACGGTCTTCCCGGTCTTGTAGGATTCCCTGGCAATCGCCGCAGCTTGATCGTAACCGATCTCCGGCGCGAGGGCAGTGCACATCGCGAGACTCTTCTCGATCATTTCATTGCATCGTTGTGCGTCTGCGACCAGGCCCGAGATGCATCGGTCGGTGAAATTGCCGGCCGACGTTGCCAGAATCCTGATCGATTCAAGGAGGTTATGGGCCATCACCGGCATCATGACATTCAGCTCAAAGTTTCCAGCCTGGCCTCCAATTGTGATTGCCGCATCATTCCCGATGACCTGGGCCGCGACCATCATCACGGATTCAGCAATTACGGGATTGATCTTGCCGGGCATTATCGACGATCCGGGCTGAGTCTCCGGAATGATGATTTCACCAATACCACATCTTGGGCCGGAACCCAGCCACCGTATGTCGTTTGCAATCTTCGTAAGGCTCACCGCAATCGTTTTCAGAGCACCGCTCGCTTCAACGATTGCATCCTTGCTGCCCTGCGCCTCGAAATGGTTCCTCGCTTCCGTGAACGCAATACCTGTGATCTTCGAGAGGTGCCTGATCGCTGCAGGGGGAAAGGCTGGATCGGTGTTGATACCCGTCCCGACGGCCGTTCCACCCAGCGGTAGTTCGGAAAGCGTCTCGCGCAGGTTTTCCAGTCGATGGATGCCAAGTTCAATCTGGCGCGCGTACCCCCCGAATTCCTGACCAAGACGAACCGGTGTCGCATCCTGGAGATGCGTCCTGCCGATCTTGACGATCGGATCGAACTCCCGGGCTTTCTCTTCCAGTGCAAGTTGAAGTCCCCGAAGCGCCGGAATAAGGGACCGCTCCAGAGCCTCAAGGGCGGCGACGTGTATGGCCGCCGGAATGACGTCATTGCTGGACTGCCCCATGTTGACGTGGTCGTTTGGATGAACGGGCCCTTTGGAACCCACGACGCCACCGAGCAGCTGAATGGCTCGATTCGCGATTACCTCGTTGGCGTTCATATTTGTCGATGTACCGGACCCCGTCTGGAAAATATCCAGAACGAATTCCGGGTCGAGCGTGCCATCCGCAACTTCCTGCGCGGCGATGGCGATGTTTTCTCCCAGCGTCCGGTCCAGCTGTCCCAGATCCACGTTGGCCCGTGCCGCCGAGAGTTTGATGAGACCCATCGCACGGATAAACTCCCGCGGAAACCGCAAGTTGCTGATGGGAAAGTTTTCTACAGCACGCTGAGTCTGGGCCCCGTAGAGGGCATTAGCAGGGACACGCACCTCGCCCATGGAGTCCCTTTCGATTCGAAAACCGTGTTCATTGCTCATCGGCTCTCCCGGTGCTGCTCACCGTCCCATAATTTCTCCTGTCTAACCAGCAAACCGTGGATAATAAAACGGTTTGGCCCCTCGAGGCCAAAGAAAGGGATAAACCCCCATGTCTAGCTTAAGACCCAAAGAAGGTGGAAGTTCGGAACCACCCCACGTGACCGTGAGAAGGCAACCGACATTGCCTCTCTGGATCCCGATCGCTTTGATTGCGCTTGTTGTGGGCATTGCCGGCGTTGCGTATTCCCAGTACAGCGCGAAGTCCACTCTTGAGCAGCGCGTGGCTGATCTGGAAACGAAGCTCGATGAGAATATCCAAAAACTTCAGGAAACCAATACGGCTCTGTCCTCAGATATCGAAGTCGTCACCAAGAAAGTCGGCGTGACGGACAGGGAACTCGCCAACGCTCGCGCGTTTGCTGAAAAACTTCGCACCGAGCACGAGAAATCCCTCGAAGCGCAAAGGCAGCTGGAAAGCACCATTGCCACGAAGGCGAATTCGACAGATGTGGAGGCCGCGCGTGCGGACGCCGCCGCGAAAGTTGCTGAAGTTCGCAAAGAATCCGATACCAAAATCACTTCCGTATCCGGTGAGGTCAAGACTGTAGCAACCAATCTGGATGCGACCCGCCAGGATCTTGCGACAAGCCGCAGGGATCTTCAAGACGTCAAAACGGTGCTGAGTGAGCAGATCGCTCGCAACGCATCCGAACTGGCTCTCCTGCGCCAGAAGGGCGAACGCGACTACTTCGACATCGACCTCAAAAAGGGGAAGAAGAACGAGATGCAGCGTGTCGCGGATATTCGCCTGGAGTTACGCGAGGCCGACACGAAGAAACAGAGGTACCACATAATCATCCAGGTTGACGACAAGAGGCTCGAGAAGAAAGACAGGCTCACGAACGAACCGTTACAGTTTCTCGTGGGCAGCGAGCAACTGCGTTATGAAATCGTTGTCAACAAAGTCGAAAAAGATCGAGTCATCGGCTATTTGAGCGCTCCGAAGAACAAGACCCTGGCTGCGGAAAGACCCGTTCTTCGATAGCTCTCTGTGGAATACTCGCTTGCGGCAATTCTGGGGTTGGGCTTCCTTCTTGGCCTGAAACATGCCACGGATGCAGATCACGTGGTTGCAGTCACAACGTTTGTCAGCCGGGAGAGAAGCCTCCTCCGGAGCTGCTGGATAGGACTATTCTGGGGAACCGGACATACCCTGTCGCTTGCCGTCGCCGG
>DASTBJ010000102.1:0-7869 GCA_035712125.1 Terriglobia bacterium | reverse complement strand
CAGTGGAGAAAACCGCTGAAATCCGCGATATAAACGAGGTCATCAGCGATGGCTGCGGTCGAAATGGAACGACGGATTTTTTCGTAGTGCCAGACCACACCGCTTTGCGTGATGTCTCCCCGCTTGGTTCCATCAATGGCGTAAAAGTGCCCGACGCCTTCGCCATGCTCCGGGTCCTGTCCGTTGGCGATGTAAACACGATCCCTGTAGACAACGGGCGTGGCGATAACTTCATTGCGCGTCCTCGGCCAGACCGAGTTCTTCGGGTTCGTATCGAATTCCCAGAGTTTCTTGCCGGTTGCCGCCTCGTAGCCGCGAACCCAGCCATCTCCCTGGGCAGAGATGACCTGCACGACCCCGCCAATTGTGCCAACGCTCGGCGTGGACCACTGACCGTGCAGTATCCGATCCTGCACCGAATTGTCTTCCCAGAGCAGGTCTCCGTTGTCTTTGCCCAGTGCGATGATGGACGGCGCCTTCGGCGAGGGCACATTGACGTGGCTTTCGTCCTGTCCGTTGGACGTACTGACAAAGAGCCTATCGTTCCAAAGAACAGGTGAGGAATTGGACAGATTGTGAGGATAAGAACCCACCTGCTCCATCATGTCGAACGACCAGACCACGTCCGCATCGACAGGGCGGGTTAATTTTTCATCTTTGACTGCACCGTCATTTTCCCCGTCGCGGAACCCCTGGGTGTCCAGGCAGAAGACGACGCCGCGGTTGCTCACGTAGTAGAGACGGTCATTGACGACCAGAGGCGAAGAGGCCACGCCCTGAAAAGGCCAATCGTTAGCTCGGCCGGATTCAAGTTTTGCGTGAGTGTGCTGCCACAGGAATTCACCGTCGGATTCGCGGAATGCCATCAGGACGCCTCGATCGCCCCCCTGATTAGGGTCACGCAGTAACTCGTTGTTTGTTCCGACGAACACGATGCCGTCGGCAACAACGGGATTGCCATAGCTTTGAGATCCAAGTTTCGCGACCCATTTGACGTTCTTTCCGGTTTTGATATCCCACTCGCCGGGAAGTCCCTTCATGTTTGAAACCATATTGCGGTCAGGCGTACCACCCCACATCGGCCAGCTTCCGGTACCCGGTTCACCGGCACGAATTGCGGATGGAACGGCAATGACGGCGACGATCAGAAGGGTGCCGCCAAACAAAAAGCGCTTGCTCATGATGGATATTCCTTTCAGAAACTTCAGTTCGCCGTCAGGGCGAAATTGTCCAGATATGCGCCGAACTGGGCATCGAGGAATAGACCTGGGGCGCCCTCGCGATTGCCGATCGGATCGATTTTTTCCAGCGTCCAGGCAGAGGGCTCGGGTTCACCTACGGCCCAGGCTTTGCCCTGAACGCGCACGCGGCCCTCAGGCATATTCTCCACACGAAGCTTCAGTCGATACCAGGTGTCGGGTTTCCAGGCGAAATTCGTTTTGACGGTTCTCGTCGTCTCCGGTTCCCAGGGCTCGATCTTTAGCTGTTGAGAAGTTCCGTACAGGACCAGTGAGTAACGTTGCGCTGTGATTCCGACATCGCCCATCTGCCGCCGTCGTTCCGGAGCTCGGACGTCTGCCTGGAAGGTGTAGTTTGCCCAATCCGTCGGGCCAAAGAACACGCGGGCTCTCTTGAAGATGGTGTCATCGGGGGCCTTTTGCAGGACTTTCTCGCCATTCAGTGTCGTTACCGAAAGTTTTCCTGCCTGCGCCTGGATCCACCCTGGCGGTATCGCCCCGTCGGCGAATGCAGTAAACGGCTCCGTCCACGGCAGCGGATGCACGACCCGCGCCCGCGCTTCTCCTGTAATTCCATTCACGGTAGCTTTAATCAATCCGGCCTGTCCTGGTTCGTTGGACGGTGTAAAAACACCATCGTTGCCAATCGTGCCCTTCAAGCCTTCCAGCGACCATGTCGCGCGTTCTTCGCGGAGGAACAGGCCCTTGTCATCGAAGAGTCTGGCCTTGAGGGTCACACGCTGACCGGGCTTCAGGGCCATCTCCGTCGGCACGACCTGAACATGCGCTGGTGCACCGCTACCGCGCAAAGCAGGCTCATCCACGGCGACGCCCGTAACAGGCCTGGGCTGTCTTGGTCCCAGGGCATAAACCGCATCGCTCGATACCATGAAGATCCGACCGCGTGAAACTGCGACGCCGGCATAGATCTGTTCCGAGGTTCCTTCCGAACCGCAGCAGCTGTCTTTGCTCACCGGCATTTCGACTTTGCTTAGAATTTCTCCTCGGCTTGCTCCCGGACGAACAATGAAGAATTCACCGCTGTCAGTGCCTATATAGAGCTTGCCGTCGGCAAAAACCGATGGCGCCTTCTGCGACGAACCCAGCGCGAGTTCCCAGAGTTCCTTTCCGGTGGCTATGTCGAATGCCTTCAGGTGAGAGCTGTTGTCGATCTGGTACAGGCGGGTGCCATCGATCACCGGTGAGGAGAAGCCCATTTCGACTCCTTTCACCGCCCACTTCGTCGTCTTGATGTCGCCGGATTGAGATCCGTCAATGGCTGCTACAAGACCCAACTCCGGAACGTCGAGGTTCTCGTCGCCATGCGAGACAAAGACGGTGTTGTCTTTGACGACAACGCCCGTGTTGATGGCGCGCTTCGCAGCGACAAAGCTCCAGACCTTCTGTCCCGTTTGTGGCTTGATGGCATGCACGGCGCCATCACCCAGCCCGACAATAAGCAGTCGCATGCCGTTAATGGTTGCGATCAGGGGTGAGGCGTATGCAGTGTCGTAGGGACGCCCGCCAGGGTTGGAAACGTAGACGATGTCGCCGGTTCGTTTGTCCAGCGCGAACAGCCGGTGACTTCTGTTGGCACTTGTACCCCAACTGGAAACCGCTGCACTCACGATGACCAGGTCGCCGTCGACCATCGGGGACATCGTTCGGCCGCCGTGTGTCGTGAATGCGGACCACTCCTCGCCGAGAGAACGGTTCCACAGCAGTCGTCCCTGGGCATTCAGCGCAATCACCTGTGCGCCTCCGGTTAGAGCGTAGATGTTTCCGGTCTCCGGGTCCGCGGCCGGTGAGGCCCAACCGATCCGATGCGACGGTGCGTCGCTCTGATAGAGGTTGGCCTTGTATTCCCAGACAACACGGCCCGTTTCTGTCTCCAGCGCCATTACCCGTTCCTGGAGGTTTTCGCCGCGCGCGGATGGGTTTTGAACATAAACGCGGTTTCCCATCACGATTGGAGCGGACCGGCCGCCATAGGGGACACGCCACAGAACGTTCTCACCGGACGTGCTCCACCGGTCGATGAGACCGGTCTCCCGGGACGTCCCGTCTCGCTGAGGGCCTCTAATCTCGGGCCAATCCCCACCCGCGATACGCCGGGGGCCTTGCGCGGCCATGGTGAGCGACAGGATCAGGCATCCGGCCACGGCAAAAGCAGACTTTCGGACCATAGGTTTCATCCTCTTGCTGTACCTGCAAATTAAGGATTTTTAAGCTGTTTACGGACTATAGCGAACCCCTGCGCGAGGTGTCAACGCGCCCGCACATCATACGCGGCAAGGCTTCCCTGGTTACGGATATACAGCCGGCCACCGCTCACGACCGGATGGGCCCATGCGGGCAAGCCGCTGTCGGGAATCTCAAAGTTACCCTTTTCACGGTACGCGGTGGGTGTGGCTTCAACAAGCCCCACGGTGCCCCCTTCCCCAAGAATGTAGAGATGGCCGTCTGCGTAGGTTATGGAACCCTTACCGACACTCCGATCCCGCCACGCCAATTTACCCGTGTCGAATTGCAGGGCTGTGAGGATGTTGTCGTTGAACCCATAAAGGTACCCGTCAACGAGGACAACACCGCCGTGATGGTTTCGCATGTTCTGTGTGAAGTACGCCTCGGTGGACTTCACTTCGCCATTCTGCGCGGTGAGGTTAAGCAGGCCGCCCCCCGTGCCATAGGAGGACGTGTAAAACACCTTGTTATTCAGAAATACGGGCGTGGCGATGTTTGCTGTTCGGTTCGCAGCTCGAGGGTACCTCCAAAGCGGCTTGCCGTCGGATGCGCGGACGCCAACGCCAGCTTCGGCGGTAAATGTGATGTAGGCCCTCACGTCTCCGATATCGGCCGCAATAGCTGACGAATATCCTGCCTCGTCGCTCAGCCCCTTGCTCGTCCAAACGGTCTTGCCGGTTGTTTTGTCGAGGGCGACCATCGTCGCGTCACGTCCGCCAGGAGAAACAATCACGCGATTGCCATCGACGAGCGGCGATTCGCTGATCAGCCACTGGATGTTCGACCCTCTGAAATCGCGAAGGATATTGCGTTGCCAGACGACAGCTCCGTCTGCAACCTGCAAGCATGCCAGGTCGCCGTTTTCAGACAGGGCATACAAGCGATCGCCGTCGATCGTGGGCGTGCTGCGTGGCCCCGGTCCTCTGTCGTTGTTGCCGGCCGAGCCCAGAGGTTTCGACCACACTATTTGTCCATTGGCCCGATTGAGGCTCGCAACCACACTCTGCCGTCCGACCTGCATTTGAACGAAAATCCGGTCGCCTTTGGTGGCAATGGATCCGTATCCAGCACCGAGATTGGTGACCCTCCAGAGGCGTGGGGGACCACCTGCCGGCCACTGGCTGAGCAGGCCTTTTTCGCTGGATTTCCCATTTCGATCCGGGCCTCGCCACTGAGGCCAGTCGGTGCTCAATGATGCGGATGGAGTTTGCGCAGTCAGAATCGCACCAAGCGCGACGACAAGTCCGATAAATGAGACGTGGCGTTTCAGCATGTCACCTCCGGCCGGGACTTTAAGGGCTTTCGTCAATACTACCCGGCAGTCTAACATGTCCGCATGATCAGTCCCTTTGACCTTGCGTTGCGGACTCGAGTGGTTTTCGGACCAGGCACGCTGAACCGTCTCGGTGAGTTCGCTCGCGAAATGGGATTCCAGCGGACCCTTATTGTTACCGACAGAGGCCTCTTACCGACCGGACTGTCCGACAGAGCCAGGGCCCTTCTCGCTGAAGCCGGAATCCAGTCGTGGAGTTTCCATGATTTTGCACCAAACCCGGACTCGGCGATGGTGGAGTCTGGAAGGATAACTGCCGCATCTCATGACATCGATTCTCTTGTCGCCCTCGGCGGCGGCAGTTCGCTGGACTGTGCCAAAGGGATCAACTTCGTCCTCACCAACGGTGGGACAATGCGGGACTACTGGGGCTTCGGTAAGGCGAGCCGGCCCATGCTGCCCAGTATCGGCATACCGACCACCGCCGGGACCGGCAGCGAAGCTCAGGCATATGCGTTGATCTCAGATCCGGAAACCCACCGGAAGATGGCATGCGGAGACCTGAAAGCAACGTTCCGAGTGACGATTCTCGATCCCGAACTTACCGTAAGTCAGCCGCGTGAAGTCGCTGCTGCTGCCGGCTTCGACGCTATCTCTCATGCTGTCGAATCGTTCGTCACGAAAAAGCGAACACCGATGTCAGATCTGTTCGCGCGAGAGGCCTGGCGCTTGCTGGAGGCGAACTACGAAACGGTGCTACGAGACCCTGCGAACATTGAAGCACGTGGCGCGATGCTCCTTGGCGCGCATGAAGCCGGCATCGCCATCGAGCAGTCGATGCTGGGTGCGACACATGCCTGCGCCAATCCCCTGACTTCACGCTACGGCACGACACACGCTGTCGCCATCAGTGTGATGCTGCCGCAGGTTGTTCGGTGGAATGCGGAAGTGGTTGGGGACCGGTATGCGGAATTGCTGCGGGTATCAGGGCGAGGCATCAGCGGAGATGCAGGAGATCTCCTCGCCTCACGTCTGGAGGATCTCGCGCGGGCCGGAGGGCTGCCTGGAGCTTTAAAGGGACTGAATATCCCTCGCGAAGATCTGCCGATTCTGGCGGAGAATGCCACGAAGGAATGGACAGGGACCTTCAATCCCCGTCCACTGGATGCACTCGCTGCGCTGGCGCTTTACGAAAAGGCTTACTGAGGAGTTCCAGCGCGTTTCAGGTTGAAGAATCCCGTCGAGAATGCGTTCGTATAGAACCCAATAAAGTCCGTATTGTTCGCGCGCCCGATCCAGTCGTAAACGCCACCATCAGCCTGGCCGAGATCCGCGGTTCCCTTGAACAAAACCGCATTGCCGGACTGTCTTCCTTCCATCTTGATTGAGTACTTGTAAGGTCTGCCGCAGTCTCCTTCAAAAAGCGCCTCCCATGTACCTTCAGCGCTTCTGGTGACTTTTGCATCGAGCTTTGCACAGACCACATTCGGCTGTGACGTCGCCTGCGCCGGATTGAAGTTCGACCAGGTTCCCGTCCAGGAACCGGAAATATCGAGAGGCTGCTGTGGGCCACGCCCGCCGCGGCCCTGGCGTTCCTGGCCGATCGCGAGTCCAGTCACCAGGATTGTGCAGATCGAAAGCACCGCAAGACGTGTCTTCATACTTTTTCCTTTCTACTGCGCAGCAATGCAGTACAGAAACTTGTTTCCCCTCAGATAAATCTCCCGGTCAACCAATGCCGGAGAAGCGTCAAAGCCATCATCGAGCACATTTGTGGCGAGAATTTCCAGCGTGGGGCTGTTGCGAATGACCACCGTTGCGCCTTCCCTGCCCGCAAAATAGATGCGGCCCGCCGCGCCTACAGGTGAAGCGAAGACGTTCGGCACCCCCGTGAGACGTTGGGGCGCCGCATAGTGTGGCTTTCCCGTTTTGGCATCGAAGGCCGACAGAATTCCGTTGTTGCTCCTCAGTATGTAGAGAATGCCGTCATACAGGATTGGCGATGGAACGTAGGGAGTGTCGCGATTAATTTCCCACACGATGTGCGGGGTTCCCGTGATATCCCCTTTCGCTCCGTCGATTCGAATGGCTTTCAGATTGTTCCCCTGAAAGCCGGCAGTCGCGAACAACAGGCCGTCTCCAAAGACGGGCGACGGGATGGCATTCATGGTGAGGCCCGCGCTTTGCCATACGACCTCGCCGGTTTCCAGATCGTAGCTCACCAGGACGTCGCGCCCGGGAACGATGACCTGTGGACGTCCTCCGCTTTCCACGACAAGCGGTGTTGCCCACGTGTCGATTTCCTTGCGGTTCGCACGCCAGAGTTCTTCACCAGTCCGCTTGTCGAAAGTGATCACGAACGACTGGCCGCCCTGTTGATCCCAGACAAGCACGAGTCGATTTCCATGCAGGGCCGGAGTACTGCCTTCTCCGAACTGGTTGCGCATGCGTTTGTCGCCGAGATCCTTTTCCCAGATCAGCTTGCCTTCCATGTCGAAGGCATAAAGACCCTTGGATTCGAAGTTTGCGAACAAATGCGTGCCATCAGTGACAACAGAACTGGAAGCCCAGGTGCCATTGTCTGTATGTGAGCCTTCGTGCGGCGCTTCCTCGCGGACCGTCCGCTCCCAAACCACTTTCCCATCGCGCCGCGAGATGGCCATGACGACGAACCGATGCGGGATGCGTGGCTGTATCCCACCGCGAGGTTGGTGCTGGGCGTCTCCAGTTACACCGACGGGTACGGCTGTCATCAGGTAAACACGATCCCCCCATACGACGGGTGACGCATTGCCGCGTCCGGGAATTCCGACTTTCCACCGGACGTTCTTTGTCTCGCTCCATTCGAGTGGCGGATCGGCCGTTTTCGAGACGCCGGTGCTATGAGGCCCGCGCCATTGGCCCCAGAACCGCTCGGCTGTCGCCGGCGCTTGACCTGCGGTGATTAACGAGAGCAGCAGGATAACGGTCGCTGCAGCGAGTGCAGTTTTCATTCAGGCAATTCCTCCTGTTTGGGTTCAGGCAACCAGAATGAAGCAATGAAACCGACCAGGTAAACGGAAAAGCCTATAGTCGCGGCAACGAGGGCCATCTTTGCAGGGAATTCCTGCGGGT
>DASTBJ010000101.1:0-8182 GCA_035712125.1 Terriglobia bacterium | reverse complement strand
GGCGCCGTGATCCAACCGGTCCCGAAGTTGGCTTTCGGCCAGACGCCTTTCCTGCCAGAGGGCGCGCGCGCCGAAAATGGCCAATAACATCCCGGGCGCAAATATCGTGAGGATGAAGACGATAAGAAGCCTTTGAGCGGGAGACAGACGATTGACGGCCATAGGTCTGAACGCGGGCAATGTATCACGCCGGACCGGCGGAAGAAGTTTAAGATTCGGTCAAGCTGGAACCTGGCACGAAACCCGGTATCGGCCGACAGGTGCGGTGCCAGCATTTTCACCGCAACGGGCCGATCGAGCCGCTGGTCGTGCGCTCGATACACCTCGCCCATTCCGCGCCGCCCGATTCGTTCGCCAACCTTGTAGGCAGCGATCGTCTGGCCGGAGATCAAGAGAGAATCTGAATTCGGTTCCAACGTTCAGCGCCCATGAAGTTCATCCAAATTGCCCGGGTTTCTTCTCAGGCTTCAACAGGTTATACCCAGTTTCTTTCACACTCAAAAGGACCGATGATTGTGCCACCACCGCATCTGACCAAGCGGAATAGGCTGCAAGATCCGGAAGGTAGCCTTGAGCATGTGGGCGAAAAGGCAGCGGCATCTCGAGACTTGCGAGGCATCGCGGCAACACCGCCAGGTACACTTCGATGTCGAGTTGAGCGTCGGCAATGTCGATGTTGTAATCGTAGGCAAGACTGACTGGTTCAAGCTCGGCGATAGCTCTTGCCCGGAGTGGTCAGCGCGCCTCACCGCTGTTCGACGGGCCGTTAGGCACACCTGAAATACGTTGAGCCGCCAGGCTATCTATGGACTCTCGCTCCGAAGCGAACGCGTTATACTTCCGCCACATGTCCAAGCTCATTTCCTGTGTGGTTCGGGCTGCCCTTGTAGTCATAGGTGGCAGCTTCGCGGGCCTCGTTCTTTTTCCAGTGTGGCCCAGTGTGAAGGCGGCGGCTCCGGCAATCGTACAAGTGGAGTTCAATGACATCGTCCATCCCGTCAGCGCCGGCTTCGTCAAGGCCGGTCTGGCCCACGCCAGGGCAATTGGAGCGGAAGCCGTGGTGATCCGGCTAAACACACCGGGGGGCTTTGCCGATTCGATGCGGGAGATTGTTGAAGCGATTCTGGATTCCCCGGTTCCCGTCATCGTTTGGGTAGGCCCGAGCGGCTCGCGCGCCGTTTCCGCAGGCTTTTTCATCCTGCAAGCCGCCGATGCCGCCACCATGGCCGCCGGCACCAACACCGGGGCAGCACATCCGGTTTCGATAGCGGGAACTCGGATCGACGAAGTGATGGAGAAGAAAATCGTGAGCGATGCAGCAGCGTTTCTGCGCAGCTATTCGACGAAACGCGGACGCAACGCCGCGCTCGCGGAGCAAGCGGTCACGGACAGCCGATCCTTTACCGACAAGGAAGCTCTCGACAACAAACTCATCGACGCTGTAGCGAGGGATATTCCGGAACTGCTGGGCAAATTTGACGGGAAGGAATTGAAGCGGTTCGACGACCGAATACAGACCCTACGGCTCCGAGATGCAGTCGTGGAACACTTTGAGATGACCAAGCGCCAGAAATTGCTGTCATGGATCCTGAATCCCAATATCGCGTTTATTCTCGGCGCCATTGGGATTCTGGGTCTTTACATCGAGATCACCCACCCTGGACTGATCTTGCCTGGTGTGGTCGGAGGCATCAGCTTGATCCTCGCTCTGTTTGCGTTCACCGTGCTACCCGTCAATGTTACAGGCGTCTTATTGATTCTCCTCGCAATAGTTCTGTTTGTGATGGAAGCCAACATCACGAGTCACGGCATCCTTGCCATCGGCGGCATCCTTGCCCTGGTCACAGGAGGCCTCATGCTGGTGGAAGGCCCCATTCCGGAGTTGACGATTCATCTATCGACGGTGTTGGCGGTGGCCATACCGGTCGCCCTCATCACCGTGTTTCTCCTGCGGCTGGTTTTGCAGTCGTATCGAGTCAAAACGGCAACCGGTGATGCCTGGATGTTTGAAAACGCAGCGACTGCACTGACAGAAATACGCCAGACAGGAAAGGTGCGCGTTCAGGGAGAAGTGTGGAACGCATGGTCGAAGGACATTATTCCGGCGGGTACTTCGGTCCGGATCGTCGGTGTCAAGGGACTCCTACTCGAAGTTCAAGCTGAAAGTGAGGACAAGAAATGAGTGGATTCAACCTGTCTCTGATCGCTGTCGCGATCTTTCTGTTGTGGCTTTTTAACTCCGTCAACATTCTACGAGAGTACGAACGCGGCGTCGTGTTTCGCCTGGGCCGTTTGTTGCCGCAGGCCAAGGGGCCGGGGTTGATCTTCGTGTTTTTCCCGATCGATCGCCTCATTCGAGTGGGACTGCGGACGATCACCATGGACGTACCCACTCAGGATGTCATCACCGCGGATAACGTCACTGTGAAAGTGAACGCCGTCGTCTACTTCCGCGTTGTCGACGCCCCGAGGGCCATCGTCCAGGTGGAGAACTACCTCTACGCCACCTCACAGCTTGGGCAGACAACCCTCCGCTCGGTCCTCGGCGAGGTGCCTCTCGACGATTTGCTCAGCAAACGCGAAACTTTGAACCTGAAGCTACAGGACATTCTGGATAAACACACCGACCGATGGGGCATCAAGGTGGAGCTCGTCGAACTTAAGAGCGTCGACCTCCCGGAAACAATGCAGCGCGCAATGGCCAGACAAGCCGAGGCCGAACGCGAGAAACGGGCCAAGATCATTCACGCCGAAGGCGAATTCGAGGCGTCACGCAAACTGTCAGAAGCTGCTGTGGCCATTTCGAAGGAGCCTGTGGCACTTCAGTTACGGTACCTCCAAACTCTCACCGAAATCGGTGTGGAGCAGAATACGACTATTGTCTTCCCACTTCCGATCGATCTGCTCAAGGCGTTTGTCCCGATGAAAAGAGACAGCACGTAATATGCAACCTGGGCCAGGTAGAAGGCCGTCTTCCAGCGCAGAAACGCAACGAACTGTCCGTCTGGAGAAATCCTCGGGCCCCACGGCTGGCCCCGCCGAAATGCATTACCTGAAGCCTCTGAGCTCTTCGCTCACTCCAGGTGTGGCGCGACAGCGCTGGACGGGGACGCGGGACGCGACAGCGCCAGAGGAACTTTCCGCAGGCTGAGGCCGCGAAAGAAATAGTTGTAGAAACCAACAACGACGCGGATGAGTATCCTGGTGCCGGTCTTCATTTCGGTGCGACGGACACTGTCGGCAGCCATGCCGTACCCTGCGTATGCGCGTCTGAACAGCTGGCATGCCATCAGATAGGCGAGTTTTCCGGCTATGGGCCAATTTTTCGCCCTGCCCTGCCGGGTCCGTCTGAAGCTTTCCCTTATAGAGTAGAAGCTGTCCCAGCACTTCTTGTTTTCGGTGTGGAGGTCTTCTTTCGTGATGTTGGGATGCTTGATGATATCGACTGGACGGAGGCGAGTAAGCCAGTACTCGTCGGTCAGGATCTGAGTCTTGTGCTTGGGGCTAAACTCCGGCTTCCCCAGATTTTTCCTGTCGTTCATCATTTCGTAGAAATCTTTGGTGCCGGGATAGGGATTGTAGACGGTAAATTGAGCGAACATCGTGCCGGATTCCCGCGCAAACTCGCGCATGGTTCGAATGGTGGCAACGGTATCGGATTCCAGCCCGGCAATGACCGAACTCAGCACAAGAATTCCACTATTCTGGATCGTCTGGATTGCTTCCACCATTCGCTGTCCGACCGGATTCCACTCTTTCCCTGCGCTCTTCAGTCCTTCCTGCGAAAACGATTCCACGCCGATAAGCGCGGTCTTGATCCTCATCTTCTGAGCCATGGCGCGCAAATATTCGTCATCGGAGGTCGCTTCAGTGGTCATTTGAGCAAAGCCATAAAAGTCCTTCGGAACAGAGCGGTCGTATTCCTCGAAAAACTTTAGCCGTGCTTCTCGGATCTGTTCAAATTCGCGCCTCTTCTGCGGGTTGGGCTCGCGCGCGATGCGCCCGAGTGTCGCCGGATTGAAATTGTCATCGGCGAAGACGACGTAACGAAAACCCAACTTGTAAAGCGCATTGGCTTCTTCAATGACTTTCTCGTCGAGGCGAAGCCGCGGCGTGCGTCCCTCCGTGACCCAGACCGAACAGAAACTGCAATTCTCCGGGCAGCCCGCCACTGTCTGAAGCGACGGGAACATGTATCGGGCAGGGTCGCACAGATCCCATCGCGCCTTGAGCATTGCTTCACCGGGGACCCGTCCTCCGTCATACCTGGGCCGCAGTCGCTGCTGCAACGCATCCTGAACGACCTGACCCCATACAACGTCTCCCCCGCCAGTGACCACGGCGTCGGCTCCCATGCGAAGGGGTTCTTCAGGGAAAATCGTCGTATGAATGCCGCCCATAATGACTGTCGCGCCCTTGAGCTTTGCCTCGCGCAAGACACGATAGCCCGGCAGACAGTTGCCGCTGCTGATGCTAATACCGACAATGTCGCCTGGACGCACGGCGTCCGGATTGAATTGCTGGACGGATTCGTCGATGATGACAGGATCGCCCACCAGTTCCACTGGTGTAGCCTGGGCCATCACAAACAGCCAGCGTGGCGTGATAAAACTGTAGCCGACAGTCGAATTCGATGGGTTAACCAGTATGACCCTTGGCATTCATGTCCTCGCAACAGCAAAGTATCGGACTCCGTCTCGCTTCTTATGAAGTACGCACAACCCCGATGGGCGTGTTGAACGGTTCACGAGGAAACGCAATGCTCAAGCTCAACTATCGAGCAGACATTGTTAGAATCTCGCGACATACATATCGTGTTTACTCATGAGAATCCAGCTCTGATTTGTCTCGAGCTGCGGCAAATTCAGAAACATAATCAGGGCGTCTTCGTAGGTGCGAAGAAGCAGAGTGAAGCTGGCATTGTTAATGCCACGATGTTGCATCAGCTCCGCCTTGCCGTCCCCATCCACATCACCAACTCCAGAGATTTCCCCGGCCAGATCGATTCCGGAAGCAACCGTGGCCCATGACTTCACCTGTGCGGTCTCGCGATGGTTTTCATCTAACACCTCCGGAAGAACCTCTCGAAGGTGTCTGCTGGGAACCCCGAGGCGGAACATTTTCAGATCGACAGCTGGTAGCAAGGGTAGTGAACAATTTCGGTTATGTCCAGTCAGAACGGCCAGAGCAGATCGTGCCTCAATGTAGAGGTTCGGATTCGCGCGGAGTTCAAAGTCCCTGGAACTCAAGGATCAGCGTATTATTCGAGTCGAAACGTTATTTATTGTTTCGCCTGTCGGGATCCCAAAGAAAGCGACTCCTGGAGGTGGACCGGCGGCAAAGCGGTTCGTTGTAACCGAAGATTAAGCATCTCGACGAAGGCACTGAAAGCCATTGCGAAGTAGATATAACCCTTCGAAATGTGCTGACCAAATCCTTCAGCCATGAGCGTCACACCAATCAGCAGCAGGAAGCTCAAGGCGAGCATCTTTACGGTGGGATGGCGGTCCACGAACTCGCCTATAGATCTGGCAGAAAACAACATGACGCAGACCGACGTAACCACAGCGGCGATCATCACACCGATCCGATCGACCATGCCGACAGCGGTAATCACCGAATCGAGAGAGAACACGATATCCAGCGCCACGATCTGAATGATGACGCTTTGAAAAGACGGAAGGCCGCGCAGCTCACTGCGGTCCGTTCCCTCCAGTTTGTGGTGAATCTCCCTTGTGCTCTTCGCGACAAGAAAGAGACCGCCAATAATGAGAATCAAGTCGCGGCCTGAAATGCCCTGTCCGCGTACTTCAAATAGCGGGGTGGTCAACCGGACGATCTGAGCCAATGTCAGCAGTAACAGAATGCGCATGATCATCGCGAGCGCAAGCCCCATATTCCGTGCGCGGGATTGCTGCGACTGAGGCAGCTTCGACGAGAGAATCGAAATGAAGATGACATTGTCGATGCCGAGAACGATTTCGAGCGCGGTGAGCGTTGCGAATGCTATCCAGACTGAAGGGTCTGTTATCCACTCCATGACTTTACCTCAGACAGGATTATGCGTTCGCCCCGGGGCAAAAGGCCTGCAAATCGAGATGTTTGAGCTAAGATTATTCATGGCTGTGTCGGATTATTCATCCATAAAGGAGAGTGTTCTTGGCTGCGTTTCGGCCCGCCGCGATGTATTAGCCGCGTACATTTTCGGCTCGGTGGCGACGGGGCGAAGACGGCAGAACAGCGATGTTGACGTAGCCGTTTTGCTCACGGAGCGGCTTGGACGCAAACGCTTGTTTAATTACCGATTGCAGTTAATGAGCGATCTCGGCGCTTCTCTCCGTCGCTCGGACGTCGAAGTCGTGATCTTAAACCAGGCTCCACCCCTACTCGCACATCGCGTCTTATCAAAAGGAGAACTCGTTTTCGAAAGATCCGCCTCCGCACGGATACGGTTTCAGGTAATGACGGCCAACCGTTACGCGGATTTGGTACCGGCTTATGAAACCTATATCCGCTACTTGAAACAGAGTGTTCGAGAAGGACGAATCGTTGGTTGACCGATACGTTGTTGATGCACGTCTTGGGAAGATCCGCGAGTACGTCGCACTTCTTCGGAAGATCTACGGCCGGTCCGGTGAAAAGCAATTCATCAAAGATCCACTGGTCTACGGGAATGCCGAGCGTTACCTGCAGCTCGCCATTCAGTGCGTTCTCGACGTTAGCAATCACATTGTTGCGGATATGCGGCTGAACCTGCCCTCCGACAACAAGGAACTCTTCGAAATGCTGGCCCGCACAAGATCCTGTCCCCGACGCTTGCGAAAAAACTTACAGCGATGGCCGGTTTCAGGAACATTCTCGTTCATGAGTATCTCGAGATCGATCGTAAGAGGGTATTTTCCGTGCTGAAAAACGATCTCAGCGACTTTGAAAAATTTATCCGCGCCGTCAGCAAACTCATTTGACAACTCGTCACAGTACCCACGGTGTGATTTCCCTGTAGCGACAAAATTGCATAAAGACTTCACCGCAAAGGCGATCTCAGAGATGCGCAGATCCCTGATTCTTCAAGTTCCACTGCTTGCGGCGGGACGGCCCCGCCTTCCGGCACTCGACTTGCTATCGATGGTGGTTGCATGCGATTACGTGCATTCATTTCAACTCTGGTCTTGTCTCTTTCAGTAGCCGCGGCAGCGCCAGGAGTTCCCCTGCAGCATCCTCACGGGTGGGACGCGCGAATCAAGTTGCGGGAGGCTGTCGATTTGAATCCCGACCCGAATACCGTCGAGATCAACCTCGAAGCACGAGTTGCCAAAACGCGCATCTCCGAGAAACAGGAAGTCGAAGCGTGGACCTACGATGGGGGCTTGCCCGGACCGCTGATCCGGATCAATGTGGGGGCACGCCTTATCGTGCACTTCACGAACAATTTGCCCAAAGGCACCACCGTCCACTGGCATGGCGTTCGCGTGCCCATTGAAATGGATGGTGTGCCCGGAATCTCTCAGCCAGAGGTTCTTCCCGGAGAGTCCTTTACTTACTCGTTTATCGTCCCCGATGCAGGACTGTTCTGGTATCACCCCCACGTTCAGTCGGCCATGCAGGTTGGGAACGGCCTCTATGGTGCACTCCTTGTCGAGGATCCGGCGGAGTCGGTTCCGCCGATGGATCAGCTGGTCCTGGTACTGAGCGACATTGAAATCAAAAACGACGGCTCGTTAGCGTCGGCGGATTCGGGCGGAAGCACGGCAATGGCATTTGGCCGCGAAGGGAACATCCAACTGGTCAACGGGAAGCATGAGCCCACGCTTGTCGCACGACCGGGAGCGTTGCAGCGTTGGCGCATCGTCAACACAGCGAAGAGCCGGTACTTCCGGTTGATTCTCGGACCTGCAACGACATTCACCAAGATCGGTGGAGATGGCGGACTGCAGGAATTCCCGACCACATTGGACGCGCTGGTCCTGGCGCCCGGCGAACGCGTCGATGCAATCGTTGCCCCACTGGCGCCCAAAGAGACGGAATTCACCGTTTTCAACTTCTTGTTCAATCGCGGCTACGGCTCCATCGAGTACCGTTCCGTCGATGCGCTTTTCAATATTGTTGCCGGAGGGAAGCCCGAATCCCGGAGTGTTCCTGTTCCGGACGTGAGGCGCACAATCCCAGCCCTTTCTAAGGACGG
>DASTBJ010000100.1:0-8775 GCA_035712125.1 Terriglobia bacterium | reverse complement strand
ATTTAAGATTTTGAGATCTCGGATTTGAGATGCGGGACTCGTCCGATCTCCGATTTCTTCTTCCCCAAAATTGGTAACAATTTCACGATGTTTTGTCGGGCCGCTGCCCGACCGGATTGAGATTGTACGCCTGGGATTGCCCGAGCGGAATACTCAAGCAGTTCCATTCGCCGGAGCGGATCGCCTTGCCGAGATAAACCATCTGACCGACGTGATAACTCGCATGAGCCATCAGCCGATGCAGTGCCTCGTGCGCACGAAACTGCTCGTTGCGGATCACCACCGTCTTGAACAGATCCTCATCCGAAAGCGAAGAGAGGCTATCGAACAAGGCTGCCCAGCCTTCTTCCCACTTTTCGAGCAGTTCGCTTCGAGTGATGCCGGATCGCGGCTGAAACTCTTCATCCCGATTGCGCCACGGTTTCTCCCCATCGGACGTCAGGAAGTCCGTAAATCGCGACTTGAGATTCCCGGACAGGTGCCAAACCAGAATGGCGATCGAGTTTCCGCCGCCGGGCCCCATCTCCCCAAGCTCGTTATCCCGCAACTGCGCGATAGTCCGATCACCGAGCTTCTTGTACCGATGGAACTCCCCTTCGATGGATACGATGAGATCGCGCACGCGAACGTCGCCTCAGTTCAACGTCCAGAGCGTGAGGTTGTTGACATCCTTAACGAAGAACCGGTTGCCCGATATTGCGGGCTGCGCCCACGTTTCGCCCATCGCCACCGTGTAACGTTTCAACGGATTGAACCCGGCCTTATTCGCTTTCATCACGACAAGCTCCGCATCGTTCTCCAGGGAGAAGATGGTGTCGCCGGCGCGCTGGACCGAAGTATTCTCGGCCTGTCTCGGATCGCTCTTCCACAGCGTCTGCCCGGTCTCAAGATCCAGAGCAAAGTACTGTCCGCTGTTCAGGTGCGAAAGACCGTAAAGCACACCATTGATTTCCACCGCATTGCTCATCTGAAGCGAGACGTCTTTTGTGGCCCACAGGTTTTCCGTGACCCACATGTCGTCTTTCTGGAAGGCGCGGAAGCGGGTGATCCCGGCTTCACGGCCGGCCTGGATGATCGTGTCGCGATAGAAGATCGGCGTCTGAGCCGTCGTATTTGACGGCGTCGTAAACGGCCGTATCCACAGCTGAGCTCCTGTTGCAGCATTGACGCCGACAAGATTCTGATGCGTGAACGTCACGACCTGGCGCGTCCCACCGATGGTCACGATGATCGGCGACCCATACGCGGGGCTGTCGCCCTTCCACTCCCATCGAACGGCGCCGGTTGCGACGTCATACGCCGTGAGCGCGGTATTCCCCGGCCCACCGACATGAATGATGACGTTGTTTCCATCCACGACAGGCGACATCGCTGTGTGGTACTGAGGTTGTGGCGTCGTGGTCGGTTTCTGCCAGAGCTGTTTGCCCGTTGCCGCGTCATAAGCGGTAACAATGCTGCTCATGCCGAACGAAAAGAGTCGCCCGTTGGCGAACGCTGGCGTGGACTTCGGGCCCGCGCCGTGCCGCGCTGTTGCCGCGAATACCTGAAACGGAGCAGGGTAAGCCGTACGCCAGATGGTCTTCCCCGTGGCGGGATCCATCGCCTGCATGACTTCCTCTTCACCCTGGCGCGTGAACATGTAGAGACGGTCGCCGACAACCAGCGGACTCGCATACCCCAATCCGACTTCTACTTTCCATTGCTGCTTCAAAGCTTCCGGCCAGGTCGCAGGCTCATTGAAGCCCGAGATCGCGCCGTCGCGCGCAGGGCCGCGCCATTGCGGCCAGTTTTGTGCGGCAAGCGGAATGCTTGCCAGCAGGGACAGTCCAATCAGTATTCGCTTCACGTGGAGCTCCTTATGCCGGATTTTGCGAAATCTTAGCACACCGGAACGCGTACGAGAGGGATGCCTCAATGTATCGGGGAAGGCAGAAGGAATTTCGAAATTGGACGAATCTTCCTTCGAGAATGGAGTCAGGCCGGGGCTGGCCAGGGTGAGCGACGACGGAATTTTCCGAGGATTCCCCTCCTCAGCCGAGGAGGCGCGGTTGTGCTGGCCAAACAATAGATTTCTTGAACAACACCACCCAAGCCAAGGCTGCGCCTTGGCTTTCCCCTCCTCGGCTGAGGAGGGGACTTGTGACGATTTTCATCATTCGTTGTGAGCTTTCAAATCCGAAATTGGAAATCTCAGATTGGACTTACGCAAATCGCCAGGACGTCCAATTTGAGATCTCCAGTTTCGGATTTTGAAATGCAGGATTCGCCCAACTTCGAAATTTCACTCGCCGATGATCTTCACCAGCACCCGCTTTTTCCGTCTTCCATCAAACTCCCCGTAAAAGATCTGCTCCCACGGGCCAAAGTCCAGCTTCCCCTTCGTGATCGCGACAACAACTTCCCGCCCCATCACCTGACGTTTGATGTGGGCATCGGCGTTGTCTTCGCCGGTATCGTTGTGCCGGTACTGGCTGGTGGGTGCATGGGGCACCAATCTCTCGAGGAAATCGTCGTAGTCCTTCAGGAGGCCGGGTTCGTCATCGTTGATGTAGACGCTGGCGCTGATATGCATGGGGTTGACGAGGCAGAGTCCTTCCTTCACCCCGCTTTTCCTCAGCGCTTCTTCCACTTGAGGCGTGATGTTGATGTAGGCACGCCTCGTCGTTGTCTCGAAGGTCAGTTCTTCACGATAGGACTTCATCGCGTCGAAACCGAGCGCTTATCGTCCGTTCCAGGTGTACTCGATTCCGCCGGTGAGCAGTCTGGGTCCACCGTTGGTCGTCGGATTCCTCTGAACGTAGAACACGCGGTCCAGGACATTCTGGATTCCGAAGAATGCTTCTAAGCCGCGCGTAATTTTTCGACTGACGTTGAAGTCAAACGTGTTGTAGTACGGAAGCCAGAACGTAGGCGTGTTGAGGTCGTCGTCATACTGACCGCCGGTGAGGTAGAACGCAGCGGAAGCATTGATGATCCGCGGATTCGAATACGACACCTCGGCTGTCCCGCGGTGCATCGGAACTTCTGCAAGGTATTTCCCGGTTAGGTTATTGCCCTGTGCATCGGGCCGCGATTCCGTGACTTTCGCCACGTCGTACAGATACGAGAGCGCCACGCGCCAGTAGTTCTGAGGCCGGTATTCGACCTCACTCTGGAGCCCCCAGATTTTGGTCTTTCCCAGATTCTGACGCTGACGGGTTACCTGGTTGGTCGTCTGGTTTACAAAAGTCGTTACGTTTGAAACGGGATTGGTGAACTTGTTGACGAACCAGCTGGACCGCCACGTGATGTTGCGTACGGGCGAAACCGTGACGCCGCCTTCTCCGGCCACCAGCCGCTCCGGACCCAGCTGATCGTTGGCAAGCGTCGTGACATTTCCCACGACAAACTGCCTGTAAAGTTCGTTGAGCGTCGGCGCTCGGAACCCCCAGCCAACGCTGCCCCAGACGGATACGCTTTCGCTCAGGTGATAAATTGCGCCGACGCGCGGGCTGCCTATCGTGTTCTTCTTATCTGAAAGACAGGGGACGACGGCCGGGTCAACATCGTTGCACGATGGCCTGTTGGACGCGAGCGGGGCTCCAGTAACCGGATCAATATTGAGGTTGTGTGCATCGTAGTTCTTCCAGTGATCAAGCCGCGCACTCAATGTCACCTGAAATTGACTGGTGATGCGCATCAAGTCTTGAATGAAAACACCGGCACTCACCTGAGTGCCGCCGGACGTACGGTTATTGATGACTGCCGTCGATGTGCCGTTCATTACCTGCTCAAGGCTATCGCCATCCACCCAGCGCCAGTCGGTACCGATCGTGATGAAATTCCAGGATCCTAAAGGTCGGGAGTATTGCACCATACCGCCGGTGTCATTGGTCGGCACACGTTGCATGAGCGTCAGGCGGCTGCCGTTCCGCGATCCCGGGGGGTTCAAGGCATGGAAGTTGCTGTGGAACGTTTCGAAATTGCCCCACGCGCGAGCCTGTAGATCTCCGCTGTCGGCGAAGCGGACACGAACACCACCATTGATCGATTTCCAGTACGTGTTGTTGAGTTCCGAGGGGACGATGATGCCGGAAGTTGTTGGCCCCTTCGCGTTGACCCGATCTTCCGAGAAGTATCCGCCACGCACGAATGTCGTAATGTTATCCGTGGGGCTGTAATCGACCTTAACGTTGATGTTGTCGTAGTCGACGGTGGCGCGGCTGTCGATGGACCCACGAAGCGCGACTCCGCCTTCCAACTCCGGCACGACGTAGTAACCGTTCGTATCGAAATTTGTTCCTTCAGCGGCAATGCTGAACTTGTCCCACGCATTCGCCGCGAAGAAATCGATCTTATGCGTGGCCCGGCCGGCGATGGACGTGCGGACCTTCACCGTACGGCCTTCCGGCGGTGCTGTGACGACATTGATGACACCGCCGAGCGCATAGTTTCCGTACACGCTGGAGTTGGCGCCCTCAATCATCTCCACGCGCTCGACGCTGGCCAGAGGAACGCGGGTCCAGTAAACCCAGCCGCCAAAAGGATCGTTGAACGGCACGTCGTCAATCAAAACCAGGCTGCGGCTGGCTCCGCTTGGGCCCACGCCGCGCAGGGAGACGCCCTGAGTTGTGGGATGAGCCGCGAGACTGCTGGTTCGTCTGAAGAGACTGAAGGTTGGCACCTGGCGCAGAATGTCGTCTGCGGCAACAGCAGGGGATTGCGCAATCTCATCGGCACGCAGAACTGTCGCGCTGGCGGGCATGTCTCCTATGACCTGCTCCGTCCTCGTGACGACGTTGACGCGCTCTTCGTCAAGGCGCGCGAGTTCCAGTTCGACCTTGAGGGCCGCAGTGGTCTGGTTCCGAAGATCCGCCTGGAGCGTCTTGGTGGCGAAGCCGTTGGCATCGATACGTACGTCATATACAGCTGCGCCAAGATTCTCGAATCGTGCGCCATCTGTCGCGCTAACCGCCGTTTTTTTCAGGGCTCCCTGTTGTTCCGTAACGGTGACGCGAGCGCCTTCAATTGCCAGTCCCTGGGTATCACTGACCGCGACATCGAGCTGCCGCCCGCCACTCTGGAGTAAAAGAGTAAGAGCCAGAAGGATTCTCATCTCGATTCAACCCCCGTCTTATCAAGAAAGTTTGCTCGCACAGTGTAGACGCCGCCGCACGGTTTTCAAACCGGTTTCGCGTGACGTTGACCGAACTCGGGAGGCCAGTTCCGGTGACGCTGACGGAATTTCGCCTCGAATTTTGACGTTTTATCCCGGAATTCGGTCAACCGCTATTTTGACTCTCCACCAGACAGCGCACCACAATTTACCGATGACCACACTCTACAAGGCAGATCATAACGATGCGTCAGCTGATGGGTCTCTGGCCACCCCGGGAGGCACCATCACCTGGTAGAGCGAAGGAACCGATGTGTCGTCCCTTTGAGTGGTTGAGCATCCGCGCACTTGATTTGTGTAACCGACGAATCGCATCTATATTCGCTCACAGTATTCAACGGCTACTGCGCCTGAGGTCATTGATGAACTACGTTGCTTCTGGCTGCAAATCAGTAACATTGCGCTCGGTGTTGTTGCTGATATCTGTCGTGACCCTGTTCGCGCGGGTATCCCACGCCCAGGATTTCGCCAGTTTTGATGACTTCCTGGGAAGTTATGGGGCCGCCGCTCCCGCACTGAGAGCCGGACTCGCGCAATCGTTTATCGCGTGGCAACAAGCGCGCGGAGGTTTCCCGGTTCGTGAGTCCAATGGAAAGGTCGTTTTCGTTTACCTTGCGCTTGCAGATGAAAAGGAAGTGCGATTGACGGGAGACTTCAAGCCCATCAGCTTCACGAATCCGTACTGGGACTCGCCTGGTGAGTTGATGACACGAATAGGTTCCGTCTTCTATATCCGTCGAAATTTTGAATCTGATGCACGGCTGGATTATCGCTTTAACGTCGATGGGACTGACACGCGAGATCCCTTGAATGCCCGGTCATTATTCAGCGGCACGGGTAACGGCGAAGTCTCGGAGCTGGTCATGCCTGAACATCCTCCATACGCGACGGCGACTGCACGACCGACGGTCGGTCGTGGCACGCTCCATCCTTTGGAGCAGACCTGGGCTACACCAAAGGTGACCATCTATTTGCCTCCAGCTTACGACGCTTCGCGGAAATATCCGGCAATCTACACGGCAGACGGTAGCGCCTGGCGTGACCTCATTCGCTTGCCGACAATACTCGACAATTTGATAGCCGATGGAGAGATTCAACCGGTGATCGCTGTCATGATTGATGCAACGAGTGACCGTAGCGCATGGTACTCCTACGACCCGAACTACCTCGCATATCTGAAGCGTGTCGTCGAGTATGTCGACAATAGCTACAGTACGCTTCGCGAGCCGGATGGCCGCCTTCATGCGGGCACATCAGCCGGAGGTCGCGCATCGGCCTACGTGGCATTCGAATTCTCAACTCTGTTTGGGAAAATCGGTATGTTGTCACCGAGTTTCAGCGGTCCGACTTTTTCGTATCTTGAGCCATTTCTCAACGGGGTCAGGCCTGTCCCTCCAACGGTTGATCTTTGGATCAGTGCCGGTACCTACGAGGGAGTCATTTACCAGAATGCGCAGATTCTCGAGAAGCATCTGAAGGGAATCGGCCTACCGATCAAAGCAACATACAGTCATCAAGGGCATAGCTTTGGCCAGTGGCGCGAGAACGCTGCGGAGATGCTGCGGCATTTTTTTGCGGCAAGATAAGGCAACAGTCAGATCGGCAAATACGAAGGTCAAAAGGCCCGATCGTGTCATCTTTAATCGTTCGGGGATTAGCGCGCGACGGTCGCCAGCGATCCGAGCAAACGGATTGCTCGAAATCATCGTACGTCGCGGCGAAGCTGCTCTTGGCGATGTGATCCTTAGCGAAGTTTTGCAGGGTGTCGAATCTGAAAGAGAGTTTCGTTCACTAAAGCGGCATTTTTCAAACTTCCCGATCTACCCAATGATCGGCCGTCGGAATGCGATCCAGAGTGCTGTAAATTACCGCAAGCTTCGAGTGATCGCGGATTAGCGCTCTGGTGGTGCGATGCGGCCGGGGTCAGGCGACGGCCCGCCACCGCAGACGGACCAGGCAGGCGGCGATCAACACCGCGCCCACGCTCACGGCAGCGAGCTGCACGAACCGCACGTACAGTGAGCGCCCGAGCAGGTCGAAGATCGTGAAGCTCGTGAGAGAGATGCCGATCACGACGACGACGCGCCACGAGCGCGACATATCGCGCCACCGATCGACGAGACACATGTAGGCAGGCAGCGCAATTAGTAGAACGTAGTCCCAGCCCTGCGGCGACAGGAGCGGTATCAACAGGAAGAAGTACGCGCCTTCCAGATAATTGGGTTCGGCCACGGACCGCCTCCACAACATGATCGCCCCGCCGGCCGCGACGGCGACGACCGCGGACGCCAGCGCGAGCCCGGAGGCTTCGGCTCCAGGCTCGAGCCACTTTGCCCACATCGATGCGAACGAGATGTTTTCGGGGGCGAGCAGGTTCGGTCCCGTAGTCTCGGTAACGGTCCGGTACCAGTCGCGCAGCAACGTCAGGTTCCCCTCCCAGCCGTAAAACGCCGTCGGCAGCGCGAGCCCGGCGACGAGTACCAAGCAGAACGAAACAAACGCCCGCCAGCCGAGGGTCCCCACCAGCCACGGCACCATCACGAACGCGTACGGCTTGACGAACGCTCCCGCCGCCACGGCAGTGCCCGCCGCGAATGCCCGATGGTTCTGCGCGGCGATCACGGCGCCGATCAGGAACAACGCCACGAGCAGATTGAACTGTCCGAGCGCAAGCTCCCTGACTATGAACTTACCGGTCACGAGGAGCGTGATCCACACGAGGAGCTTTGCACGGAGCCGCCGTTCGGGGAGGGCCTCGAGCGACAGACGAACGAACGCCCAGATCATCGCGACCATGAGGGCGAACCACATCATCTCGGCGACGACGCGGGGCACCAGAGCGAAGGGCGTCATGATCAACGCGAACAAGGGGAAGTATTTGTATTGGTAGTGGCCGTCGGCCAGGCGGTACAGCGGCTCGTGTGCGAGGAACCGCGCCGCCGCGGTTCGCGGCACAGCGAGATCGATGAGCTCGCCGCGCTGATAGCGGACCACGCCGTAAGCGGCGGCCAGAAGCAGCAGGACAACGGTCACCCGAACCACGGTGAAGCCGGCGGGCCGGGCCGCTAGATTGCTCATTCAGGCCGCCATCCTCAGAATGAAGGCCCACACCTGCATGCATCCAGATCTCATGCGGGCCGTCAACTTCTGGGTCGGCATCCTGCTCAGGTTTCTTCTCACGATCGTGAACCGCCTGCGCCGGCTGCGGGGGCTCGCCGCGCCGCCGGGCGGCGCGCCTCGCAAAACTCTGGGTAACCCGGGAAATTGCCAGTTCCTGAGCGGCCGGATCATAACATTCTGTCAGCGTATTGAAATTCACAAAGAGAAATTGATCGCGGATTAGCGCTCTGGTGGCGCGATCGTCTGGTGCGTGGTCACATCGAATCGGCGAAACCTGCCGTAAGTGAGCGTCGTGCGGCTAACGGGGACGAAGGCAGGCGGCTGATTTTTCTGCGTTTTGCGGGGCTGGAAGTAGTCGATTACGACACGTTTGGGCGTAAGGATACCGAGGGAGTTGTCCGTATGTGTATTGTCGCGCTGCAGACGGACAGTCGTAACCGGTTCCGATACGGCAGGGTGAACGCCAGCGATCTCGCACCGTTCCTGCCGTAACTGAGCCG